>VYCX01000047.1:0-1380 GCA_009843725.1 Boseongicola sp. SB0675_bin_26 | reverse complement strand
GTCGCATGTTTTGATGCCTGAACTTCAGGCGTCGGACCGGCAACCGACGCCGCGCCACGTCGGGCAGCGAAGTTCCAGGTTGAGGCGGACATCCGGGAGTCGATGCGGAACCGGCGGCCTGTCGCCCGCAGCGCACCTGCCGCTCCATCCGCTCGATCTGGTGTTGCGACCCCCATTGGTCCAGGCACCACAATTTGGCGTGTTGCGGGCGGGAGCAGTTGAACCCGTTCAGGAAATCGCAGTAAACTTCCGCCGCCTCAGCTAGGGCACTTTCCGGCGCGCAGGGAAGTCAGAATTGCGAGGTGGCCGGGAGAATTCCGGCTCAAGGAGATTGGGGCAGAACGCATGGCGATCGGCGGAATGTTTTCTTCGGACATGGCAATTGACCTCGGCACGGCGAATACGCTGGTGTATGTCAAGGGCAAGGGCGTCATCCTTAACGAGCCGTCGGTGGTGGCCTACTACCTCAAGGACGGGCAGAAGAAGATACTGGCTGTCGGTGAGGACGCCCGGATGATGCTGGGCCGCACGCCGGGCAGCATTCAGGCGATCAGGCCGCTGCGGGATGGCGTCATTGCCGATTTCGATGTCGCAGAATCGATGATCAAGGAACTCATCAAGAAGGTGCACAAGCGCGGCTTCTTTCCAAAGCCGCGCGTGATCGTCTGCGTGCCGCACGGGGCGACGCCGGTCGAAAAGCGCGCGATCCGGCAGTCCGTGGAGGCGGCTGGCGCCAGAAAGGCCGGACTGATCGCTGAGCCCATCGCGGCTGCAATGGGGGCCGGCCTTCCGATAACGGATCCGACAGGCAACATGGTCGTCGACATCGGCGGCGGGACGACCGAGGTGGCAGTGCTGTCTCTGAGCGACATAGTCTATGCCATGTCGGTCAGGGTTGGTGGCGACCGCATGGACGAGAGCATCGTGAGCTACATTCGGCGCAAGCACAATGTCCAGATCGGCGAGGCCACCGCAGAAAGAATCAAGACCACGATCGGATGCGCACGCATGCCGGAAAACGGACGTGGCCAGTCAATGGAAGTCCGCGGCATTGACATGCTGAACGGCGTGCCAACGCAATTCGAGATCAATCAGGGGCAGGTGGCCGAGGCAGTGCTTGAACCCGTGCAGCAGATAGTCGATGCAGTCATGTCCACGCTTGAAGTGACACCCCCCGACCTGGCTGGGGACATAGTGGATAGGGGAGTCATGCTGACCGGGGGCGGGGCGCTCCTGGGCGGGCTTGACCTGGCGATCCGTGAACAGACGGGGCTTGCGGTGAGCGTTGCCGACAACGCGCGACATTGCGTCGCCATCTGGACGGGAACTGCGCTCGAATACGAACAGCAGTTGCGCCATGTGATCGACTACGAAAGTTGA
>VYCX01000274.1 GCA_009843725.1 Boseongicola sp. SB0675_bin_26 | reverse complement strand
CGGGCGCCCGCGACATGTCCTGTTCCGACACTCTCGTCTTCGCAGCGACGGGCGCGACGGGCGTCCAGGCGGATGGCAGCTATGCATTCGCGGCGGCCCTCACGGAAGTCATGGACGATCTTGCAAGACAGGTCGTGCGTGACGGGGAGGGTGCCAGCAAGTTCGTCACCGTCAGCGTCACAGGCGCCGCGAGCGAAAGCGATGCCCGCCGGGTCGCGTTCGCGATCGCGAACTCGCCGTTGGTCAAGACGGCGATTGCCGGCGAGGACCCGAATTGGGGTCGAGTCGTCATGGCGGTTGGCAAGTCCGGCGCCGAAGCCGACCGGGACCGGCTTTCGATCCGGTTCGGAGACGTCCTGGTTGCCAAGGAAGGCAGCGTTGCTCCCGGATACGTGGAAGCCGAAGCCGCCCGGCACATGAGCGGCGAAGACGTCTCCGTTTCGGTGGACCTCGGCCTCGGAGTCGGCACGGCAACCGTCTATACCTGCGATCTCACGAGCCGATACATTGCCATCAACGCGGACTATCGCTCGTGAATCTCGTCCTCGTGTCCGCCGTGGCCCTCGTCGACCCCGATGGCCGGGTTCTCCTCGCCCAAAGGCCAAGCGGAAAGTCGATGCCCGGCCTTTGGGAGTTTCCGGGCGGAAAGATCGAGGACGGTGAGGCTCCGGAAGCCGCGCTGATGCGAGAGCTGCGCGAGGAACTCGGGATCGAGACATGGGAAAGCTGCCTCGCCCCGCTGACTTTTGCCAGCCATGCCTACGACGACTTTCACCTTCTGATGGCGCTCTTCGCCTGCCGCAAGTGGCAGGGCACGCCGGTTTCAAGGGAAGGGCAGAGTCTCAAGTGGGTCAGGCCTGCCGCGCTGCGCGACTACCCGATGCCACCAGCCGACATTCCGCTGATTCCGGCCCTCAGGGACTGGCTGTAACCTGGTCCTGCCGCGCAACGCGGGAAATCTCAGGTAAGCGTACGCTCGACCTCCTCGCGTTCGAAAATCTCGATGACGTCGCCTTCCTTGATGTCATCGTAGCTTTCGAAGGCCATGCCGCATTCCTGGCCTGACGGAACCTCCGTCACCTCGTCCTTGAAGCGCTTCAGGGTCTTCAGGATCCCCTCGTGAATCACCACGTCGTCGCGCAGGAGCCGAACGCCAGCCGAACGCCGCGCGGTTCCTTCGGTCACGAGGCAGCCCGCGATGCGACCAACGCCCGACACCATGAACGCCTCCTTGACCTGTGCATAGCCGATGAACCTCTCGCGAAGCTCCGAAGACAGAAGCCCGCTGGCAGCCGCTTTCGCATCATCGACGAGGTCGTAGATCACGCTGTAGTAGCGAACGTCCACGCCCTTCTGGTTCGCGGCGTTCCGCGCAGGCGCATTGGCACGCACGTTGAAACCGAAGACCGGAGCGCCGCTTGCCTCGGCAAGGCCGACATCCGACTCGGTAATCGCGCCGACGCCCGAATGCAGAACGCGGATGCGCACTTCCTCATTGCCGATCCTTTCCATCGCCTGGACGATGGCCTCAGCGCTGCCTTGCACGTCCGCCTTCACGACCAGCGGCATTTCGACGACGCTCTCGCCGTCCTTCGCCTTTTGCAGCATCTGCTCAATGGTCGTCGCGGCCCCGGCGGCGGCCCTCTTCTCCTTGGCCTGGCTTGCCCTGTAGTCAGATATCTCGCGCGCCTGCGCTTCCGTCTCGACAACGTTCAGGACATCGCCCGCCTCGGGCGTGCCATTCAGGCCCAGGACCTCGACCGGCACGGAGGGTCCGGCAGCCTTGACCCGCTCGCCCCTGTCGTTCTCCATCGCGCGAACCTTGCCCCATTGCTCGCCGACGACAAAGATGTCGCCCTGCCGGAGCGTTCCGTTCTGGACAAGGACCGTCGCAACCGGGCCGCGTCCGACATCAAGCTGGGCCTCGATGACCGCTCCCTGCGCCGCACGATCCGGATTGGCCTTGAGTTCGAGGATTTCCGCCTGGAGCGCTATTGCCTCGAGCAAGTCGTCCAGCCCGGTCGCGTTGACGGCCGAGACCTCCACGTCCTGCACCTCGCCAGACATCTTCTCGACGATCACTTCCTGCTGAAGAAGCTCGGTGCGCACGTTGTCGGCGTTGGCCGCCGGCAGGTCCGTCTTGTTGATCGCGACGATGATCGGGACCTCGGCCGCCTTGGCGTGATTGATCGCCTCGATCGTCTGCGGCATGACGGAATCGTCGGCCGCCACGACAAGCACCACGATGTCCGTGACCTGCGCCCCCCGCGCCCGCATGGACGTGAACGCCGCGTGGCCGGGAGTGTCCAGGAACGTCAGGACCGCCTTGTCCTGCGTCGTGACCTGGTAGGCGCCTATGTGCTGCGTGATGCCGCCAGCCTCGCCAGCGGTAACCTTGGTCTCGCGAATTGCGTCGAGAAGCGAGGTCTTTCCGTGATCAACGTGGCCCATGACCGTGATGACGGGCGGGCGCGGATGCAGATCGTCGTCCTTGTCCTCAACCGTGTCGATGACGTCCTCGACATCCGCATCGGACACCCGCTGAACGCTATGTCCGAAGGTCTCGATGATGAGCTCGGCCGTATCCGCGTCGATCGTCTGGTTCTGGGTCGCCATG
>VYCX01000533.1 GCA_009843725.1 Boseongicola sp. SB0675_bin_26 | reverse complement strand
GGCGCACTCAGCCACAAGCTTGAACCGATGGAGCCGACAGGCCTCCCGGATCTCTACATCGTTCAGGGCATCCAGAGGGTCATGGCCGACAGCGGAAAGACGCTGATCATCGCGGATACCGGCGGAACCTCGGCCAAGGTGCCGCAACTTGTGCGCACGTTCCTGCAGCACAGGGTCGAGGCGCTGATCTACGTCGCAGACTACCACAAGCAAGTCACCTTCGACACCGGTGCCGGAAACTGCCCGGTCGTCCTGGTCAACTGTTTCGACGCGGACGGAACTCCGGCAGTCCTGCCGGATGACGAGCAGTGCCAGTTCGATCTCGTGACCGACCTGATCCGCTCGGGACACGAGCGGATCGCGTACCTCACGCTCGACCCTGCCATGGTGGCCGGGGAGCTGCGCTCGAAGGGATATCGTGCGGCGCTTGAAGCCGCCGGCATTCCCCACGATGGCGCACTGGAAGTCATGGCGCGCGAAAACGTCGAGGATCACGATGGCAGACTCCTGCAGCGCGCGCTCGACTCGGTTCTTGCGCTCGACAGGCCGCCAACCGTCATCTGCTGCGGAAACGACGAGATGGCCCTTCGCCTGTACGGGCTGATCCGGTCGCGCGGGCTTCGCATCCCCGAAGACGTTTCCGTAGCCGGATTCGACAACTACAGGGCCATCGCCGAGACACTGTATCCCCCGCTGACCACGGTGGAGCTGCCCTATCCGGCGATGGGACAAAGAGCGGCAGAGATCGCTCTGGGCATGATCAATGGCGAAGGCGAGCAGCTTGCGGGTCCTGAAATGGTTCCGGGACCCGTCCATTGGCGGTCATCCGTGACCGCCCTGAACTCAGTGACGAAATTCAGGAGCAACACAGGGAGTACGTTCTCATGAAACTGAAGACCTTTGGCGCGACGCTGGCCGCTTCCGCACTCGCAGCAGGAGCGTCCACCGCGCAAACAACGGTAACCATGTGGTACCATGGCGCCGGCAACGAGGTTGAGTCGAACATCATCAACCGGATCATCGAAGACTTCAATTCCGGCCAGTCGGACTGGAGCGTCGTCATCGAGAGCTTCCCGCAGGAGAGCTACAACGACTCCGTCGAGGCGGCTGCGCTCGCGGGCAACCTGCCCTGCATCATCGATGTCGACGGTCCCGTCATGCCGCGATGGGCCTGGGCCGGATACATGCAGCCCCTGCCAATCGACGAGTCGATGATCGCCGACTTCCTGCCCGGCACCAGGGGCATCTGGAACGACACGCTGTACTCGATCGGACTCTGGGACGCGGCCGTCGCCCTCTATGCCCGCCAGTCGACGCTTGACGAACTGGGCCTGCGCACGCCCACGCTCGACAACCCCTGGTCGCGGGACGAACTGCAGGCCGCGCTTGATGCCGCCAAGGACTCCGGCAAGTACGAATATGCGCTCGACCTCGGCATGGCGTGGAAGGGCGAATGGTTTCCGTACGCCTTCGGTCCGTTCATCCAGAGCTTCGGCGGCGACATGATCGACCGTTCGAGCTACACGACGGCCGAGGGTGCGCTGAACGGCGATGCCGCACTTGCCTTCGGCGAGTGGTGGCAGAACCTGTTTGCCGGCGGATACGCACCGGGCAACAGCCAGGACGGCGCAGACCGCGATGCCGGGTTCATCGAAGGCAGGTACGCCTTCTCGTGGAACGGCAACTGGGCGGCGGTACCGACGATGGACGGCGGCGTCGAGGACATCGTGTTCCTGCCGGCGCCGGACCTCGGGAACGGACCGACCATTGGCGCGGCGTCGTGGCAGTTCGGCGTCACCGAGACCTGCGAGCATCCCGACGGGGCGGCTGCCTGGATCGAGCACGCCATTCAGGACAAGTACCTTGCCGCCTTCTCGGACGGCATCGGCCTGATCCCGTCAACCCCTTCGGCGGCGGCGATGACGACGAACTACGCCCCAGGCGGCCCCCTCGAGGTGTTCTTCGAGCTCTCCAACGCGCAGGCCCTCGTGCGGCCCGTGACCCCGGGCTATCCGGTCGTCGCAAAAATCTTCGAAAAGGCGTTGGCAGACATCGCGGACGGGGCCAACGTGGCGGACACGCTCGATGCCGCCGTCGACGAGATCGATGCGGACATCGAGGCCAACAACGGCTACGGCAACTGATCGTGAGCAGCGGGCGGGCCGGCTTCCGGCCCGCCCGACCCTTGCCCGGGCGCCGCAATGGCATCGAGACTGACACAGCAGAATCGCGCGGGCTGGCTGTGGCCGGACCCGCATTCCTGCTGATTGCCGCATTCCTGATCATTCCCTTCTTCATGGCGATCGGATTCTCGTTCACGAACCAGCGCCTGGTGTCCCCGAACCCGACCGAATGGGTCGGAACCGCAAATTACGAGCGCCTCTTCGGCATCGCCGTTCTCACGCTCGAGGCCGAACGCGGCGCCGACGGCGCCGTCAGGACGAAGGACGGAGAGCCCGTCTTCCCGTCGCTGCGCTCATACACCCGAAACAGGGACGACCACCCCGAATACTATCGCAAGCGCGAATGGTTCAGCTTCG
Organism: Boseongicola sp. SB0675_bin_26; assembly: GCA_009843725.1. Classification (GTDB taxonomy): domain Bacteria; phylum Pseudomonadota; class Alphaproteobacteria; order Rhodobacterales; family Rhodobacteraceae; genus JAJEFO01. The sequence goes on along the minus strand of VYCX01000533.1, from coordinate 78 downwards.
GTCGCGGTGACGAACGGCGCACTTTCGTCCTGGCAACGGACGTTGTCTTCCTGAAGGCCGTGCGCAACACCCTGTTCT
>VYCX01000046.1 GCA_009843725.1 Boseongicola sp. SB0675_bin_26 | reverse complement strand
GCCGCCTCCGGCGAAGACGATGTCCTGCTTGCCCAGCTGGATCTGCTCGGTGCCGTTGCCGATGCAGTGGAGCGTGGTCGAGCACGCGGACGTGATCGAGTAGTTCAGCCCCTTGATCTTGAACGGCGTGGCGAGGCAAGCGGATACGGTTGACGACATGCAACGGGTCACCATGAAAGGGCCCATCCGCTTTGGCGCACCCTTTTCGACAACGGTCCGGTGGGCGGTGAAGAAGTTGGATGTCGAGGGTCCTCCCGAACCGGCCACGAGTCCCGTGCGTTCGCTGGAGACATCGCTGTCCTCAAGCCCGCTGTCGGCGATTGCCTGTTCCATGGCAAGATAGGCGTAGGCGGCGGTCGGCCCCATGAACCGCAACTGGCGCTTGTCGATCACGTCTTCCAGCACGATGTCCGGTATGCCTGCTATCTGGCTCCGGAACCCAAGATCGGCATAGTCCGGCTGGAACGTGATTCCGGATCGGCCGGCCCGGAGACTGGCGGCAACCTCGGTGCAGTCGTTGCCGATCGGGCAGACGATGCCGAGGCCAGTGATGACGACTCGACGCATGCGCACTTCTCCCTTGGTCAGCTCTCGGAAAGAGCAACCTTCATGCCCGTCGCCTCATATATCGTCTCGCCGTCCGCTTCCACCCGGCCATCGGCAACTCCCATGGTCAGCCGGCGCGTCTGCACGGCCTTGGTAAAGTCGACGAAGTACCTCAGAAGCCTGCGATCCGGCCGCACCATGCCGGTCAGCTTGACCGAGCCGACGCCCAGCGCATATCCGCGGCCCTTCCATCCGCGCCATCCGAGGTTGAAGCCCGTCAGCTGCCAAAGACCGTCCAGGCCAAGGCAACCAGGCATGATCGGGTTGCCAGGAAAATGGCAATCGAAAAACCAGAGATCGGGGTTGATGTCGAATTCGGCAACGACGTGGCCCATGCCATGCAATCCGCCATCGCCGCTGACTTCGGTGATCCTGTCCATCATGAGCATGGGAGGCGCAGGCAATTGCGCGTTTCCGGGGCCGAAGAGCTCGCCCCGCGCACAGGCCAATAGACCCGCCTTGTCGAATGATGTTGGATATTCCGCCACTTTGGCACTGCCCCCAGACAATGATGACGATCACTTGCTTCGCCCAATAACAGGGGCATGGATTGTGGTGCAAGGGGGGTGTCTGCAGCGGGCAATGTTGTCACCATGCTGGAATCCGATTGAACCGGAGCCCGACTTTCCGCTATGTTCAGGGGGAACGGGGACTGGACCGGCGGGCATGATGCGCCACGAACTCAGTTCAGAATGGCTTGGCAAGGCGGGGCTCAGACCGACGCGGCAGAGGGTCGCGCTGGCCAGGCTTCTTGTTGGTGACGGGCAGCATCGTCATGTCACGGCCGAAAGCCTGCATTCAGCGGCGCGGGACGCCGGCGAGGCGGTGTCGCTGGCGACGGTCTACAACACGCTTCGGGCGTTCTGTGATGCCGGGCTGCTTCAGGAAATCACGGTCGACGGCACAAAGTGCTACTTTGACACGCGCACCGACGACCACCCGCATTTCTACTGGGAAGACGAAGGACGCCTATCGGACGCGCCGGCGGATGAACTGGAAATCCGCCGTCTGCCCGGGGCGCCGCATGGCGCCGAAATATCAAAGGTGGATGTCGTCATCCGGCTTCGGAAGACCTGAACGCACCGGGTTCCGGCACCGGATCGCGAACGGGTTGGCAAGTCCACCAGTCCGCCCGGCAGGATATCCCTTCAGGGAGGCATCGCCCGCGCAGGTAGGACGAGTTCAGCGCCACTGGCGCGGTTGGAGTTCACCTTGGTGTCCACCCTGTGGAACTGGAGGGCGTCATCTGGCGCGGGCTTCATCGCTGCAGCGGCGCCCTTTCCGGCCTCCCCAAGCCAGAGCGGCCAGTCCTGCGCATCCAGAATGACCGGCATGCGATGATGGATCCCGGACAGTGTCCTGTTGGCGGACGTCGTGACGATCGCACAAGAGGCGATCGGCGATTCGCCTCGCTCCCAAACCTGCCAGACACCGGCGAATGCCATCGCGCCATTTGATTTTGGGCGGATGTACCATGGCAGGCGGTTGTTGTCCGAATCACGTGTCCATTCAAAGAATCCGGTTGCCGGCACGAGGCATCGACGACTGCGGCACGCTTCCCTGAAGGCGGGCTTTTGCGCAATGGATTCCGCGCGGGCGTTGATGAGCAGCGGTCCGTTGGTTGGCGTCTTGTACCAACGAGGAAGGAAGCCCCATCGCAGTGACCTGAGACGCCTGATTCCGTCCTCGAACGTGACTGCATGTATGCTGTCGGACGGGCAGACGTTGTAGTTCGGGGTTTCCGGAAGATCATTCGCCGGAACAGCGCGGAACAGGTCGGCCATGGCCTCATGGGGCAGGGTCAGGGCGAACCGTCCACACATGGCGGAAGGCTATGCTGAAGCCTCGCGCCATGCAATCGGCCCTCGCGGACTGCGAATCCAGGAGACCGGCACCAGAAAGGCGGAATCTGGCCTGTCGGATCAGTCGCCAGTCCCCGAGCGTCCTTGCACGGGTCCTCAGCTTCCGGCTGCCTTGCCCTCGTCGGCGCCGGTTTCCTGTTCGCCCCCTGCTGAAT
>VYCX01000179.1 GCA_009843725.1 Boseongicola sp. SB0675_bin_26 | reverse complement strand
AGGTCTCGACCTGATCGTCGTGGTTGAGGAAAAGCGCAAGCTGATCGAGGTGCAGGTCAAGGAGGCAATCTTTGACGATCGCCAGGGTCGCAGGGTCTACGGCTGGTACAAAGGCGGAGCAGGTGGTATGCACCAGGAGGAACTGTTTCCGACCCGGTTCGCGCTGGATCCGGCGATGATCGCGGAGAAGATCGGCGGCATTCTTGTTGAAGAGGGACGGGGCACGGACAGGATCAAGGCTGGCCTCGAAATGGTGACGGCTGCCCGCGCCCGCGCCAATGCTCCGGATATCGCGGCGCGCCTGCCCTATTTCTGTTCGGGATGTCCGCACAACACGTCGACGAACGTGCCGGACGGATCACGGGCCTATGCAGGCATCGGCTGCCATTTCATGACGCTCTGGATGGACCGGGAGACAAGCGGCTTCACGCACATGGGGGCCGAAGGCGCGAACTGGATCGGCGAGGCGCCGTTTTCCAGCCGGAGGCATGTGTTCCAGAACCTGGGCGACGGAACCTACAACCATTCCGGAATTCTGGCAATCCGGGCCGCCATCGCGGCGGACGTGAACATCACGTTCAAGATTCTCTACAATGACGCGGTCGCCATGACGGGTGGCCAGAAGAATGATGGCGACTTGCGGCCGGAGCGGATCGCGCGCGAGTTGCTGGCCATGGGCGTCAGGAACGTGGCAGTGGTCTTCGACGCCAAGGAGGCGCCGGACCGGGCGGCGTTTCCTGGGGACGTCGGGTGGCATGAGCGAGCGAGACTGCCGGAAGTCCAGGCACGCATGGCCGAAACCGAAGGCGTCAGCGCGATCATCTACATCCAGACATGTGCGGCCGAGAAAAGGCGCCGCCGAAAGCGTGACGCGTTTCCGGATCCCGACCGGCGCGTCTTCATCAACGCCGACATCTGCGAGGGCTGTGGTGATTGCGGGATTCAATCGAATTGCGTTTCCGTGGTTCCCGTCGAGACCGAGTTCGGGCGCAAGCGCGCGATCGACCAGTCGTCGTGCAACAAGGACTATTCCTGCCTGAACGGATTCTGCCCGTCCTTCGTGACCGTCTCCGGCGGGCAGCCCCGGAAACGTGCCGTGGTGGATCTTGAGACCGGAGAGTTGGCAAGTCCCGAGCTGCCGTCCATCGAGGGCACCCACAACGTCATCATCACCGGTGTTGGCGGAACAGGCGTCGTCACTGTCGGCGCGCTGCTTGCAATGGCCGCGCATCTCGACGGAAGGGCAGCGGGAATGATGGAGATGGCGGGGCTCGCACAGAAGGGCGGTGCGGTCCACATTCATTGCCGAATCGCAAATGCGCCTGAGGACATTACCGCCATTCGCGTCGCGGTCGGCGAGGCGGACACGCTGATTGGGGGAGATCTTGTCGTTTCCGCAGGTCACAAGACCTTGCAGCTTGTCAAGACTGGTCGGACCAGTGGCATTGTCAATTTGCATGAGACGGTAACCGGGGACTTCACGAGGGATCCTGACTTCCGCATTCCCGGAGACCGGCTCAGACTGTCTCTTGAGGCCGCGCTGCGGGACGGGCTGACTTGCCTCGACGCGTTCGCGCTGGCCGAAGCCACGCTCGGCGACGCCATCTATTCGAACATGGTTCTGCTGGGGGCGTCCTGGCAGTCCGGGCAACTGCCGCTTAGCCGGGCAGCGATCTTGCGGGCCATCGAGTTGAACGGTGCGCGGGTGAAGGAGAACACGCGTGCCTTTGAGATCGGTAGATGGGCGGCGGTGCATCCGGACAAGGCGGTTCGCGTGACGGCCAGCGACGTGACGCGCTTGCCGGGAACACTTGATGAAAGGATCAGGTTTCGCGTCGGGCATCTTGCCGCCTACCAGTCCCAAAGGCTGGCCAAACGGTACCGCGAGCTGGTTGATCAGGCAGACAATCCCGCGCTGCAGGAGGCGATCGCAAAGGGCTATCACAAAGTGCTGGCATACAAGGACGAGTTCGAGGTTGCGCGGCTTCTTTCCGGAACACGTGCCAGGGCCGAAGAGGTGTTCGACGGGAACCTGAAGCTCACGTTTCATCTGTCGCCGCCCTTCCTGCCGGGGCGCGACGCGTCCGGGCGACCCAGAAAGCGCGCCTTTGGCGCATTCTCGGAACGGGTGTGGCCGCTGCTTGCCCGTCTCAAGTGGTTGCGCGGCACGCCGTTCAATCCCTTTGGCTACGGTGCCGAGCGCCGAATGGAACGGCAATTGATCCAGCAGTACGAGCACGACATGGCGGAGGTCCTGGAGGATCCGGACCGCAACATTGACGCCGCCATCGCACTTGCCGAATTGCCGCTGGACGTGCGTGGCTTTGGCCCAGTCAAGGAAGCCAACGCGCAGAGGGCTGCCGCGCGTCGGGAGACGCTGCTTCAATCCTTCCGGGACGGCGCGGCCTCGACCGCAAGCACCGCCGCAGAATAACGCGCGCTGCCTTGAATTTGTGCCGGCGGGATTGCCGGGAATGGACTTTTCCTGACAGTGCACATATGCCGCGCCGCCAAGGCGGATCGGACTTCGGGTCGGAGTGCATGATGGGTGGAATGCGGATAGGCGACGCAAATGGCGGTAGGACTGTTTGACAGCGGGCTGGGTGGCCTGACGGTCCACAAGGCCGT
>VYCX01000145.1 GCA_009843725.1 Boseongicola sp. SB0675_bin_26 | reverse complement strand
TAGTTGTTGAGCGCAGTCAGGTAGGCCGCCAGCGCCCAGACCTTCGTCGCGCCGCCGGGCCCGCCCTCAGTGGCCAGGAGGATGTACTCGAACGAAGTCAGAAGCGACAGGGACTGGTAGCAGGTGATGAATAGGATCGGCCAGCGCAGTTGAGGCAGGATCACGTAGCGGACCTGCTGCCAGCGGCCTGCGCCATCGACTTCGCTTGCGTAGAACAGCGAGACCGGTATCGACCTGATCGCCGCGGAGAATATGAGCATTCCCATGGATGCGCCCACGAACCCGTTGATCAGGACGATGAACACCCAGGCGTTGGTTGGATTGTCCAGCATCCAGTTGCGAGACTCGAATCCCAGCGGCACGAGTATCCGCGACAGGAACCCGGTATCCCATGCCAGCCACTTCCACAGAAGGACGTAGAGCACCGGCGGCGATATTCGTGGAAGAAGCCAGATGGCGCGAAAGATCCCCGCCGGCCGGTCCGGCATGTAATGCGTCACGATTGCGAGGACGAGTGCAAAGCCGGTGTTGAAGACTATCAGCGTGGCGAACACGTAGATGATCGTGTTGAGAAATGTACGCCTGGTGTCGGGCAGCGAGAACATCCGGGAGAAATTCTCGCCGGTCCACTTCCAGCCGGTATAGGTTGTCGCCAGCAGGGCTGCGCGCTGCGTTGCGTTCAACTCGATTCCAAGCCCGGCGACTGCGTCGAAGAATTCTTCCTCCGTGGCGAACCGCGCGTTCACGATGGAGCGTTCAACCAACGCGGACAGCGCCTTGAGCGCCCGGGTGCCGCGCGGACGGTTGTCGAGTGTCTTGATCGCGCGCTCGAGTTCACGGCGGCTGTCGAAGGACTGCCCGGCGAGCCTCCTGTCAAGCTCGCTCAAAAGCGCCGTGGAAGCACCTTCGGCACTGGCAGCGTCGATGCCGGAGCGATCCACGGTATATCGCACTCTGGCAAGCGCGTCTGCAAGCGCCTGCTCGCCGTGCCGCTCGCCAAGTTCGCGCATGGCGCTCTGGGTGACTTGGTAGGCGCCTCCGGTAATCCCGGTCGCGGTGCTCATGTTCGTCAGCGCGAACACCGCCGTGAGCACAACCGGAGCAAGAAAGAACAAGACAACGAAGACGAAGGCTGGCGCCAGCAACAGGAGGCCCAGTATGCGCGATCCGCTCATGACTTCACCTTCCGGGCAGGCGCGGAGCATTTGCTGCTCCGCGCGGTCTTCCGGACTCTAGCGGATGACGATGCTGTCGCCGAGCGTCGCCCTCAGCTCGGTCTCCGCATCCGCGATTGCATCGGCAACCGTTTTCTGGCCGGTCCAGGCGGCTTCAAGGCCACTCCACATGATGCCGACATACTGCCCGAAATTCACGTTGTTGGGCTGTGCCGTCGCGTGTGGCAGCAGGCGTTCGGTCGCTTCCGAGGCCCAGCGGTCGTCGGCATAGAGCGGCACGCTGGATTGCGACCTGGCGATGCCAAGGTGCGCCGACTTGATCGCGTGCAGCGTGTTGATCCGGGGCTCGGACGCGATGGTCACGAGTTCGGCCGCTAGGGCTTCGAGGTTCTCGTCACCCTGGTCGGTGATGAGATACATCAGCGGGTGGGTGATCGTGTTTGCCCTGCCGCCATCGCCGCCCGCGGGGATGAGCGTAAACTGGATGCTGCCGAAGAAGTCGTCGAGTCCCTCGCGTCCGGTGTAGCGCGCGTAGTGCCACGTCCCGCCGTGCCAAAGCCCGGCCTTGCCGCTGGCAACCTCGCCATACCACTGGTCCCACGGCGTGCCGATATGGTTCTTGCGTGTAACGCCCGCTTCGACGGCGTCCACGAAGAACTGGTAGAAGTCGCTCATCGCGGACCTGTCGAAGACCAGCTTGCCGTCTTCCTCTATCGTTCCGCCGAAGGACAGGTAGAACTGCCAGTAGTCGGGGCCGTTTGACACGCGCGGATAGAATCCGTAGCCCGCTTCGACGAGCCCGGCATCCTGGATCTTCTTCGCGTCTTCGAGGACGTTCTGCAGCGTGTACTCGCCCGCCTCCACCTTGCCTGGCAGCGCTTCGATGTCGGCGTCGGAATAGCCAATCCCTCGCATGTGATCCTTCCAGAAGAAGAAGGGCCGGGACTCGGCGTCTTGCGGGATCCCGTAGACAATGCCGTTGTATGACGCGATGTCTATGAGGTTCCCGTACAGGTCGTTGAGCGGCCAGGAATCAAGATCGACGTAGTCCTCCGCCGCGACGATCAGGCCGGCCTGCGCCCAAGGCGCGATATCGGTGTGGCTGGTCACGACAATGTTGGGCGCGGTGCCAGACTCGGCGGACAGGGTGACGCCCTGCTTGAATTCCTCCCAACCGTCGTAGGGCTTGCCCTCGATGGTGATGCTGAGCTCTTCGCCCCGAATGGCTGCCTCGTGCTCAAGGAGTTCAGCTGCCATTGAAATCGCATCGATCCTGTAGTGGTCGTTGGGCCCGCTGCCCCCGGACCAGACCGTGATCGTGTAGTCCGCGGCAGCAGCCGCGGTTGCACCCATAGCCAATCCGACTACGGCTGTGCAGACTCTCTTAGGTAGCGTCATGGTTCTTCCTCCAGGTAGTGACACGAACTGTCCGCCGTGTGGCACGTCATTGTAACA
>VYCX01000538.1 GCA_009843725.1 Boseongicola sp. SB0675_bin_26 | reverse complement strand
TCCTGAGCGCGTCGACTTTGACCGCCAACTCCTCGTCGATTTCTACCGTTCGCGCGGCTACGTCGACATCCAGGTTCTCGACGTGTCTACGGAACTGTCGCGCGAGCGTGACGCGACATTCGTGACGTTCACGATTCGCGAGGGCCAGAAGTACTCGGTGGGCGAGATCACGCTTTCGAGCGAATTTGAAGATACCGATCTCCAGGAGTACGAAGACGCCCTGCGCATCCGTTCAGGTGGCACCTGGTCGCCGACGTTGATCGACGAGCAGATCACGCGCCTGGAGCGTTTTGCCCTGCAGCAGGGATTCGACTTCCTTCGCGTAGACCCGCGCATTACCCGAAACGAACGCGATCTTTCGCTCGACGTCGAGTTCGCGCTTGTTCGAGGCCCCCGGATCTTCGTGGAGCGCATCGACATTCGCGGCAACCAGACCACTTTGGACAGGGTCGTTCGCCGCCAGTTCACGACGGTTGAGGGCGATCCGTTCAATCCGCGGGAGATCCGCAACGCTGCCGAACGAATCCGGGCGCTCGGGTTCTTCCAGACCGCAGCCGTGGACACCCGCGCCGGCACCAGTTCCGATCAGGTCATCGTGGATGTCGAGGTGGAGGAGCAGCCAACCGGGCTGCTGTCGTTCGGCGGCACCTACAACGATGATTCCGGATTTGCGGTTGCCGTCAACTTTTCGGAACGCAATTTCCTCGGCCGTGGCCAGTCACTGGCCTTCCGCATCGAATCCGGGACTGATGATGCACGCACAACGCTGTCCTTCACCGAGCCGGCATTCCTCGGACGCGACGTATCGCTCGGGTTCAGCCTCAGACACGTGACGACAGATTTCGGCAACGCGAGCTACGACACGCGAGTCACCAGCCTTTCTCCCAGGCTCGGCTTTCCGATCGGGGAAAACTCGCGCCTTTCGGTAAGCTACCAGGTGGCGTCGGAAGCGCTCCGGAACATCGCGGACAGCGCGTCGCCGATCATCAAAAGGGATGGTGAAGAAGGCAGGCTGTTCCGGAGTTCAGTCGGATACACTTACACTCTGGATCTCCTGCGTGGAGGCCTCAATCCAAACCGTGGCGTGCGGCTGACGTTCGGCCAGGAGTATGCCGGTCTCGGGGGCGACGTGAAATACGTCAAGACGACCGCACGTGCGGTGGCCGAACGCGACGCCTTCAACGAGGAAATCACGTTGCGCGCAACCCTTGAGGGCGGAGCTCTCCACTCGCTTGGCGGGACGAACTCCCATGTCACCGATCGGTTCTTCCTGTCGTCCCGACAGGTGCGGGGCTTCAGCTCCCGCGGAATTGGTCCTCGCGACACCTCGGAGAATGCCTCAAGCGACGTCCTCGGTGGAAACAGGTACATTGCTGCTCGGCTGGAAGCGGAGTTTCCCTTGGGACTTCCTTCCGAGTACGGGATGATCGGCAGCCTCTTCGTGGATGCCGGATCGCTTTGGAGCCTCGACGACAGGATGGGCGGACAGTGCATCGGCGGCGACGACATGCCGGTCCCAAACTGCGAACTCGTGGACGACTCCTTTGATCTCAGGTCAGCGGCTGGATTCGGACTGCTTTGGGACACGCCGATCGGCCCGTTGCGCATGGACTTCTCCAGGCCCTTGGACAAGAACGAGCTGGATGAAACCAACACGTTCGATATCACGATTTCCACGCGCTTTTAGGCTGCTTCATGCGGGACTTGTGGCGGGCGCCTGCCTGCTTGCGGGTTCGGTTTCCGCCCAGGTGGCGACACCGGTCCTGACGATTGACTGGGAACGGCTGCTGAACGAGACGCGTCAGGGCGCGTTGTTGCTGGCCAAGCTTGACCGGGAGGCCCAGGAGCTTGCTGCAGAACACCTGCGGATCAAGAACGAGCTCGCTGCGGAAGAGCGTGAACTGACCGACCGGCGAGCGGAGCTGTCGCCCGAGGAATTCCGCGATCTTGCCGATGCCTTCGATGCCCGCGTCCAGAGGCTTCGCGCCGAAACCGACGAGAAGGAGCGGCTCCTGAGCCGCGCGGCCGACGAGGCGCGGCTCAGTTTCGTTCGTGACGTCATTGCCGACATCGCGCGTACCAGGGGCGCGTTCGTTGTCCTGGATCATCGCGAAGTGGTTCTCTTCGCCGACGCCGTCGACATTACGGACGAAGCGATCCGGCGCATAAACCAGATGGCGGACGAAGAGGCCGAGTGAACGCGCGGCCATTCATCGTGGTGCGGCCCCGCGCTCAGAGGAGTTGCGGCGACTCTGCCTGTCCCGCATCCGGGCCCGCTTTGCGGACCAGGACGCAATGTCGTACGGGCGCCTCGATTGACGGGTTTCGCTCAAACAAGGCCGCCATTCACAGCAAATGACTGCTTGGTGATCATCTGCGCCTCGTCTGACGCCAGGAACAGCACCATGTGCGCGATGTCTTCGCTGCGCAGCACGCGCTTGATGAGCTGGCGGGCGACGACCGCGTCGACCTCTTCCTGGGTCTTGAACCAGAGCTCGCGCTGACGTTCGGTCATCACGGCGCCTGGCTCTATCGCGTTGACGCGAATGTTGTCGTCGCCGAACGCGTCGGCAAGCGCGTTTGTCAGTCCGAGTACCGCCGCCTTGGCCGTCGTGTATGGCGTCATGTCCCCGTGGCCGAGACGCCAAGCGA
>VYCX01000402.1 GCA_009843725.1 Boseongicola sp. SB0675_bin_26 | reverse complement strand
TGTCGAGAGTCCGACTCACCGACGCGAAGGTCCGCGACCTGCGTTCGAAGAAGGCCACACGGAACGTCAGGGATGCCGTCCTCGCGGGGTTCGGCGTCAGGATCCTGCCGAGCGGGCGGAAGCGCTATTTCGTTCACAGTCAGCACGAAGGCCGACGCACGTGGAGGATCGTGGGCGATCCCGCCGCCATGACGGTCGCCGAGGCGCGGGAGAAGGCGAGGGGCATGCTTGCCTCGATCCTGGCCGGACGCCCGGCCTCCGACGAGGAGACGCTGTTCGAGGCCGTGGCGGAAACCGCGTTCCGCAGGCACGGCGGGAGCTGGAAGGAAAGCACGCTTTCCGTGAACCGGCACTATCTCCGCCGCCAGATCCTGCCCTGGTTCCGGGGCAGGCAGGTTGCGGAGATCACGTCGCAGGACGTGCGGGACTGGTTCGCCTCGATGCACGCGACGCCGGTGTCTGCGGACCGGTCGATGCCCGTGCTGTCGGCCATCATGCAAGTGGCCGAGGCCGACGGCCTGCGCCCGGAGGGCAGCAACCCGTGCCGGGGCATAAGGAGGTACAGGAGGCGAAACAGGGACCGGTTCCTGTCCGCTGCCGAGTTCGGCAGGCTCGGCAAGGCGCTGCGCGGGACGAAGCCGTCGCTGGCCGTCCCGATCATCCGGCTCCTTGCGCTGACCGGCTGCCGGTCGAGCGAGATCAGGACCCTTCGCTGGACGGACTTCCGTGACGGGCATGTCTTCCTGCGCGACAGCAAGACAGGTCCTCGCACGGTCTGGCTGTCATCGGCAGCCCGCGAGGTCCTCGACAGCCTTCCACGAACGTCGCCTTGGATCTTTCCTTCCGGAAGGAAAGACGGTCCGGTTACAGGGACGATGCTTGGCCGGGCCTGGTCCAGGATCCGGATCGAAGCCGGCTTGAAGGATGTCCGCCTCCACGATCTGAGACACGCGTACGCGAGTCTGGCGGTCACGGGCGGAGAGACCGTCCTGACGGTCGGGCGGCTGCTCGGTCACGGCGATCCGCAAACCACGCTCAAGTACGTCCACGATTCCGAGGCGGAGGCGGAGGCGGAGCGGGCCGCGGTCGCGATGGGCGCCGTACTCGCCGAGCGGCGGACATGACCCGGGTCCGGCTGACGGACGCCCGCGCGAGGCGGCTCAGGCCGTCCGCGTGCGAATACTCGGTCCATGACAAGGCCGTCCCGTCCCTGAGCGTTCGCGTCTATCCGACGGGCACGAGAACCTGGACCTGCACCGTCGACGGACGGAAGGCGTCGCTTGGCCGGGTCGACCTTGTTCCCGTCGAGGACGCGCGCCGCGAGAGCCTCCGGCTGCAGGCCGACGGGATCGCGCCGAAGAGCGACGTTCCGACCTACCGGGCGTTCGCCCTGGGCGTCTGGCGGGAGTCCTGGGCTGGCAGGTGCAAGCCGTCGACGGTCAGGGGCTGGGACCAGGTCCTGAAGAGAAGGCTCCTGCCGAAGTTCGGTCCGTTGCCGCTTGACCGGATCACGCGTCAGGCCGTTCAGGGCTGGTTCGAGGAATACAGCAGGACCGCTCCCGGCGGGGCGAACTCTGCGCTGCGGCTTCTCCGCCATAGCCTGAAGTTCGCGATGGAGCGCGGCCTGATCGAATCCAGCCCGGCCGGATCCGTGCTCCCGAACCGGCGGCCGAGGCTTTCGCGGTTCCTGTCCCGGGACGAGATACGGCGGCTGAACGAGGCCCTTGACCGGCATGCCGGAGGCCGCAGGGGCATGCAGGCCGACATCATCCGTCTCCTGCTTCTCACCGGCGCCCGCAAGAGCGAGATCGTCCGGCTGAAGCACCACGAGGTCTACGGGGACCGTCTCAGGCTCGCGGACGCCAAGACGGGTCCGAGAACGGTGCATCTCGGTCCTGAGGCCCGCGAGATCGTCGAAAGGCGGATGAACGCCCCCGGAGAGTTCCTGTTCCCCTCGCCGGTCAACCCGGAGAGATCGCTTTATGGCAATCTGCCCCTGTGGCTTGAGATCCGGCGCGAGATCGGCATCGAGGACGTGCGCCTCCACGACCTGAGACGCAGCTTTGCGAGCCAGTGCGTGATCGCTGGCGTTCCCCTGCCGGTCGTCGCCAGGCTGCTCGGTCATCGCGATCCTGCGATGACCCTTCGCTACGCCCACGTGTCGGACCCGGACGTCGAGGCCGCGGCGGAGCGGATCGGGGCGCGGATTTCGGGACTGTTGTCGGGTGGATGACGCTTGCGGCCCGCGATCTTCCAGCGGGCGGCCTCAACTGCCTCTATCCGCTCCGGCAAGGCCTGGATGCGGGCGCGTGAAAGAAGGGAATGCACATGCTTCGCGCGAATTTTCGGCACTGCACCTGTCTGTTGCACATCTTTTGGGCATTGTCCGGAAATCGCGCAGCCGCATCGCCTGCTTTCGTTCGCAACGCCAAGCGCTTGCGGCGACACTGCCACCCAGCCGGCAGGCATGGAGGCTCCGCATGCGATCGCATGATTCGCTCAAGCGACAGGAAAAGTGTTTTGACACATGTGCGGATTATGGTGCAGCCTTCTCTCAAGACGCGTTCGACCCGGTCGGCATGCCGTCGAGGACCGGGTCCCGCGGGAAAGGAGTGCAAGCCGAAAGCCTTCCATTTCGTACGGCAAAGGTCGAAGGTGTCGCGTGTCTCCG
>VYCX01000050.1 GCA_009843725.1 Boseongicola sp. SB0675_bin_26 | reverse complement strand
GCTCGGAAGCTGAGGCAGGAACGGTGCGGATGAGCGAGCTCCTGCACGAAATGCGGATGCTCAGGGCGGAGATGCAGCGTTCCGTCGCGCGGCTTGGCGTTCTTGAGAAGCGCCTGGGCCAGGTTGCCGACGAGGCGCATGAACGAAGATCGTGACACGCGACTTCGTCGGTTGGGAATTCGCTCACGCCGGCGCGGCACCAGGGAAATGGACCTGGTCCTCGGTCGCTTCTGGGGCGCAGCCAGCAAGGCGCTCGGCGCATCCGAACTCGACATGTATGAAGACCTGCTTCGCGAGAACGACCAGGACCTCTACGCGTGGATCTGCGGGAAGGCGGAGCCTCCCGACCGATTCGTGCCCTTGATTGCACGCATCAAGGTGCACGGGGCGGCCCCAAGGCAGCCAGGCTAGGGGGGATCGGCTTTCGGCAGGCGCCTTCAGGCAGCAGTCAACCGGCATGCGCCAGGTCCGGCGGCATGTGCGAGCGAATCAGGCCGGCGTCACGGGCAACGGGTCCGGTTCCGGCACGGAATGGCGGCGCACGCCCGCATGCGTGCGGGGCATCAGGTCCAGGGCACGTCTCGACTTGGCGTTCTCTTGCGGGAGCATCCGTGGCGGTGTGCGGCTCCAGAGCCCGTTCACCAGTGCCCGACGTTCTCCATGCTTGCCCACGGCTCGGCGGGCGGCAGGTGCTCGCCTCGTTGAAGCAACTCGACAGAGACGTTGTCGGGTGAGCGGACAAAGGCCATGTGGCCGTCTCGTGGAGGACGGTTGATCGTGACACCGTTGTCCATCAGGTGCCGGCATGTCTCGTAGATGTCATCGACCCGGTAGGCGAGATGTCCGAAATGCCTGCTGTCCGAGGGCAGCCCGTCATCGCCATCCCAGTTGTAGGTGAGTTCGACATCCGCGTTTTCCTGCCCTGGAGGCGACAGGAACACCAACGTGAACCGTCCGTTCTCGTTCTCGATCCGCCGCGTCTCTTCAAGGCCCAGAAGCTCGTAGAAGGCCTTGGACTGCTCGAGATCCTTCACGCGCACCATCGTGTGCAGGTATTCGATTCCCATGTGAGTTACTCCCTTCGATTCCGCGCAACCTAGCGCATTGCCGGGCGCGCTCAACACCGAACCTCCGAAACAGGCGCCCTTGCGCATTGGCGACGGGTCCCGGCCGGATCCTGAGCGCTTTCGATGCAGTTCCTTGCCGGAAGCCGAAAAAGGTCCGCGATGTCCCTTCATGTGTTGTGATGGGGCGAGACCCCACTATGCTGCGGCTGTCCCGTGAATTGATTGAAACGAACGAGCGGATGGCCGAGGACGCGACCCAGAACCCTGAAACGGAAATTGCCGAGATGCGTGCGGCGAGGCAGTCGACGTTGCGCGCGACGGCGCCGGGGATGGAGGACCATCTCTACAAGATCCATGCGGTCCTGGATCACGGGTTTGTCCGGGTGGTCGACTACATGGGCGACGACGCCGCGATCACCCAGGCCGCCCGCGTGAGCTACGGGAAGGGGACGAAGTCGGTTTCCAACGATGAAGGCCTGATCCGCTACCTGATGCGCCATTCGCATTCGACCCCTTTCGAGATGTGCGAGATCAAGCTGCACGTGAAGCTGCCCGTGTTCGTTGCGCGCCAGTGGATCCGTCATCGCACCGCCAACGTGAACGAGTATTCGGCGCGCTACTCGATCCTGGACCGCGAGTTCTACATCCCGAGCCCGGGCGACCTTGCCGCGCAGTCGACCGTCAACAGCCAGGGCCGTGGCGAGGCGCTGGCGGGAGAGGAGGCGGCCCGTGTCCTGGAATTCCTGAAGACCGATTCCATGCTCTGCTACGACCACTACGAGCAAATGATCTCCCAGGATGGCCAGATGGGGCTGGCCAGGGAGCTTGCGCGCATGAACCTGCCCGCGAACGTCTATACCCAATGGTACTGGAAGACGGACCTGCACAACCTCTTCCACTTCCTGCGGTTGAGGGCGGATGCCCACGCGCAGTACGAGATTCGCGTTTACGCCGAGGAGATCTGCAAGCTGGTCGCCGACTGGGTCCCGTTCGCCTACAGGGCGTTCAAGGACTATCGGCTGGGCGGCGCGACCCTGTCGGCATCGGCCCTCGACTGCATCCGCAGGATGCTGGCAGGCGAGGTCGTGACGCAGGAGGCGTCCGGCATGTCAAAAGGCGAGTGGAGGGAATTCGAAGGCTTGATTCGCTGACGGTCTTCAGCTGGCCGTTGCGTGCGATTCGTTCAACCGGAATCGGCGGCCTTCAACGACACTTCGCGTCTGGCCCGTCCCGCCGCGAGAGCAGCTGCGCTCATCACTGCCACGTCATGCCTTGGCAGGCGCGCTTGCAGCCCGGCTGCTCGCAGGAGACGTCCAGCGGCATGGTTCCGTGAGGTGAGCAGGCGAACGCGTGCGCCGAATTGCCCTCGTGTCCGTGCAAAGTGCCGACAGCTTTCCGGGCAAGTCATGAATCCGCCGAAGGCGAGTGCAACGGCGGATTCATGGATTCAAGCAGTGTCAGTGCTGCATCGTCAGATGGCCTTCAGATCGTCCGCCATCTGGCGGCCGTCACGGCCCTCGGCCAACTCGTACTCGACCTTTTGATTGTCACTCAATCCGGTCAATCCGGCCTTTTGCACGGCGGAGACGTGAACGAACACGTCCT
>VYCX01000017.1 GCA_009843725.1 Boseongicola sp. SB0675_bin_26 | reverse complement strand
CCCCGGAAGCGTGAGCGTCGCGCCAAACACCGACAGGATTCCCAGGAGCAGTGCGACATTCAGGATGAGCGCCACGTCTGCAAAGACGCCGAACAGGCCGTAGGACAGGGCCATGAAGACGATCACGGCAGCGAACGCCACGATGCAGGCGATGCGTCCGGCATCAATGCTGTCCTGGCCCAGCCCGGGGCTGACAGTCCGCTCTTCGAGGAAGGTCAGCTCGGCAGGAAGTGCGCCGGCGCGCAGGAGTATGGCAAGTTCGGTCGAGCTTTCGACCGTGAAGTTGCCCGTGATCTGGCCCGACCCGCCCGTTATCGGTTCACGGATCTGCGGCGCCGTGATGACCTCCCCGTCGAGAACCGTGGCGAACAGCGCGCCGACGTTGTCGCTCGTGTACTGGCCGAATATCCGTGCGCCCGCTGGATTGAACCGGAAGGTG
Organism: Boseongicola sp. SB0675_bin_26; assembly: GCA_009843725.1. Taxonomy (GTDB): domain Bacteria; phylum Pseudomonadota; class Alphaproteobacteria; order Rhodobacterales; family Rhodobacteraceae; genus JAJEFO01. The sequence goes on along the minus strand of VYCX01000017.1, from coordinate 2,252 downwards.
ACCGACGGCAGCCCGTTCTGGTCGAATGCCGGCTGCGCGTCCACGAGGTCCTCGCCCGACAGAACGGCTGCGCGCTCCACGATGTAGAACTCCCCTTCGCGGTCCAGATGCGGCACCAGGATGTTCCCGGGCCCTGCCCTTGCGTCCGGATCGGTTGTGGAACTGACCACCGGATGAAATGTCAGGCGCGCCGTCGTGCCGATGAGGGCCTTGAGCTCGGCGGCCGACCCGACGCCCGGCACCTGGATCAGGATCCGGTTCTCGCCCTGCCTCTGGATCGATGGCTCCCGTGTGCCAACTTCGTCGATCCGCCGGCGAATGATCTCGAGCGCCTGCTGCACGGTCCTGTTGTCAGTGGCCGCCCGTTCCTCGGGCGAAAGCTCGACGGCAACGACGTCGCCCTGCCCCGACACGACAATGTCGGTCGCCCCGATCCCCGCGGTCAGGCTCACGACGGGCTGCGCCAGATCACGCACCGCCTGAAGAGCCGACTCGATCGCCTCGGGACGCTGGATACGAACCTGCAGCGTTCCGCGTGGCGCCGTATCCACGCGCTCCACGAATCCGACCTGGTCGCGCAGTGCGACCAGGGCCTGCCGGACCTCCGGCCAGTAGACGTCCATGCGATCGGCGTAAACGTCCTCGACATGCACTTCGGCCAGCAGGTGCGCCCCGCCCCTCAGGTCAAGGCCCAGATTGATCAGCGTCGACGGCAGGAACGAGGGCCAGACGGCAGACTCCGCTTCGCGCTCGGAGGTCGCGCCGAAGGTCTCGATGGCGGCCACGGCATCGTTGTGGGTCTCGACGCGGGAGTAGAACCCGTTCGGGAAGGAAAACAGCAGGCCCGACACGCACACTGCAAGAATCAGGACCCGCTTCCAGAGCGCGATATGCAGCATCCGGGCCTCTAGTTCGCCGGTTCCGTCTTTGACAGGACGGTCTGGATCGTGTTCTTGATCACGCGAACGTTCACGCCTTCGGCAATTTCGATCTCGACTTCACCGTCCTCGCGAACCTTGGTCACCTTGCCGACAACACCGCCTTGGGTGATGACCTGGTCGCCGCGACGCAGCGCCTCGACCATGGCCTGATGCTCCTTCATCTTCTTTCTTTGCGGGCGGATCAGCAGCAGGTAAAAGATTGCGAAGATGAGAATGAAGAAAGGCAACTGCATCAGGAGCGCGTTTCCGCCTCCACCGGCGGCCTGGGCAAAGGCTGGCGTGACGATCATCGGATGTGTCCTTGTCATTGATTCGAGGCACAAAGTGCGCCCCGCGCGAATTCGCGCACCCTATAGCTGCGCTCCGGGCTTGGCAAGCATTGGCGCCGGCATCCATGGATGGCCGACCACCCTTTGGCTGCCCGCCATGAAAGAGGTCGCGAAGCCTTCCAAAGAAGTCGATATTCGCCTTTTGGCCGCAACGAAGCGGCGGTAAGAGACGCGCGGAACAAGGATTGTCGAATGGCCGAGGTCACCATCGTCTACTGGCGGGACATGCCCGCGCAGGTCATCGTCGGGAAGGGCCGACGCGGGGCCAAGGCTGCCTTGCCCGAGCGCTTCGAACAGGCGATCGACCGCGCCGCCATGAAAGTCGGAGCACGGGACAGCGACGCCTACCTGTCCGAATGGCGCAAGGCCGTCGAGGACGACCGCGACGGCGAAGCCGAAGAGATCGCGAAGGCCGAGGCGGCGCGCATCGAACGCGAGTACGATCGCGAACGGCTGGCGGAACTGATAGACAATGACGGATGGGCTCGGGCACCTTCGAGCCTGGAGGGATCCTGATGGCATTGATGATATTTCGCTCCAGATCCGCACGTGCCGAGTCGGCCGACCCGCAGGTCTCGGACTTCCTGAACGGCTTTTCGATCGAGGTCATGCCCCGCACGGCGGCGAAGATAGACGATTTCCGGGCGATCCTGCCAACCGGCACCCGCGTCTACGTTGCGCATATCGAGGGCACTGCCATTGATGAAATGGTGGCGACCGCAAGACGCCTTTCCTCCGAGGGCTTCCGCGTCATGCCGCATTTTCCGGCACGGATCATCAAGGACGAGGCAATGCTCGAGGACTGGATTGCGCGTTATCAAGGCGAGGCCGGAGTGGAGGACGCCCTGGTCCTTGCCGGTGGCGTTGCGTCCCCCGCCGGAAAATTCGACAGCTCGATGCAGCTCCTGGAGTCCGGGGCCTTCGACCGGGCCGGCTTCAAGCATCTGCATGTCGCGGGCCATCCTGAAGGCAACCGGGACAT
>VYCX01000264.1 GCA_009843725.1 Boseongicola sp. SB0675_bin_26 | reverse complement strand
CTTCCGAATGGCGCTGACGGAATGCCCGGCGTCATCGTGCCGCGCAAGACGGTGAACGAACTGAGAATGATGCTTGAAGCGGACGACCAGGAGATCGCCGTCAGCGTCAGCGAATCCAAGGTCCGGTTTGCAGCTCCTGGCATCACGCTCACGTCCAAGGTCGTCGAGGGGACCTTTCCGGACTACACACGGGTCATTCCCGCCGAGAACGACAAGCGGCTGGAAGTCGATGCCAAGGAGTTTGCGAAGGCCGTTGACCGGGTCGCCACCGTCAGCTCCGAGACCTCGAGGGTCGTCAAGCTGTCGCTGTCCGAGGACCAGTTGCGGCTGTCTGTCAATGCGCCGGAAACCGGAACGGCAGATGAGGAGCTCGAAGTCGCGTATCAGCCAGGAAAGGACGCGCTAGCGCTGGTCCTCGGTTTCAACGCGAAGTACCTGCAGGAAATCGCCGGCCAGATGGATCGGGAAAACGCCGTGCTCCTGTTCAATACCAGCAGCGAGCCGGCGCTGATACGCGAGGGTGACGACGAAACGGCCATCTACGTCGTGATGCCGATGCGCGTGTGACAGGACTGGCGATAAACCGGCTGACGCTTTCCCACTTCCGGTCGCATCTGCGCACCGAACTTGCCGTTGATGAGCGCCCGCTTGCGTTCTGTGGACCAAACGGTGCCGGAAAGACGAACATCCTTGAAGCTGTTTCTCTCCTGTCGCCGGGCCGTGGGCTTCGCCGCGCCGGCGCGGAGGAAATGATCCGGCAGCCCGAATCCATCGGCTGGAAGGTCACCGCGCAGGTCACGGTGCCGACGCAGGTTCACGAGATCGAGACAGCCGCCGAACCGGGCCAGGCCCGGCAGGTGCGGATAGACGGAAAGGCGGAGTCGAAGATTGCTCTCGGCCGCATTGTCCGGGTCATCTGGCTGACACCTCCAATGGATCGCCTCTGGATCGAGGGCGCGGGCGGACGGCGGCGGTTCCTCGACAGAATGACAATGAGCCTTGAGCCCGGTCACGGCGAAGCGGTCCTCGGCTACGAAAAGGCAATGCGCGAACGAAACCGCCTCCTGAAGGACAATGTCCGGGATGCCCACTGGTATTTCGCCCTCGAAAGACAAATGGCCGAGACTGGTGCACGCATCATCGCAAACCGCCGGGCGGCGGTGTCCCGGATCGCCGCTGCCCAGGATGGGGCGGAAACGGCCTTTCCCGTCGCCGACCTGTCGCTTGATCACCCAGGCGGCGAACTGCCGGAAGAGTGCGCAGATCTTGCGGATGTCCTGAGCCAGGGCCGTCATGCCGACCTCGCGGCCGGTCGCACCTTGCGTGGCCCGCACCGCGCCGACATGACGGCAAGCTATGCGGAAAAGGGCGTTTCCGCCGCGCAGTGCTCAACCGGCGAGCAGAAGGCGCTCCTGATCTCGCTGGCGCTGGCGAATGCGCGCGCCCTGTCCGAGGATACGGGCAGCCCGCCACTTGTCCTTCTTGACGAGGTGGCTGCACATCTTGACTACGACAGTCGGGCGGACATCTTAGCCGAAATCCTGAAGCTTGGCGGGCAAGCCTGGATGACCGGGACCGGACCGGAGCTTTTCGAAGAGCTGGGCGACCGGGCCCAGATCTTGCAGGTCACCGCCCGGAACGGCAGGAGTGAGGTAGGCCCGTGACGTCAAACGTTCTTCTGCTCCGTGGAATCAATGTCGGCGGCCGCGGAAAGCTGCCCATGGCCGAATTGCGCGCGGCAATCGAGGCAGCGGGCGGAAGCGACCCCAAGACCTACATTCAGACCGGCAACGCGGTGTTTCGCGGAAGAGTCACGGAAGCGGCGCTTTCCGATGAAATCGAGGCGCGCGCCGGATTCCGGCCAAGGGCGGTTTTGCTCGATGCGAGTGCCTTCGCAGCCGTCCGCCAGGACAACCCTTTTCCTGACGCGACGGAAGACGCGAAGGCGCTGCACGTCGGGTTCTTCGCGGAACCTCCCGTTTGCACCCAAGCCGATCTCGACGCTGCAAGGGGCGAGGAGGAGCGTGTTCTCCTCACTGCCGCCGCCGTCTATCTCCACGCGCCGAAACATCTCTCGGGCTCCACCCTGGCGCCAAGACTCGAAAGCCTCGCTGGCGTTCCGCTGACGATGCGCAACTGGCGTACCGTGGAGGCCATCGCCGCCCTCTTGAACGAATGAGAGCCTGCGTGACCCCCGGTCGCCGGTCTCCGGGCTGTCGCGCGGCTGATCCATGTCCTCACGCCCGGTCCTGTCAGGACCGTTCTCGTGGCACGGGCCGTCTCCGCCGCGCTCTTGAAGGCGTTCCTGATCTTGCCGGAGATGGCCAACGTGCGTCCTTGCACGGAGGACACGGGCGCCGCGCCGCTGATTCCCCTTGACGAAGTGGCGGCACATCTTGACTTCGACAGTCGGGCGGTCCTCTTTGCCGCGGCCTTGAAGCCCGGGCGCACAGTCTTGGATGCCCGGATCTGGAGATGAGCGATTTGCGGAACACTGTGACGAGGCTACGGTTCCTTGATGATTCCGAGACTGGGGGCGCGACCGTCGTGACGTGCGTGCTGGCGGGATCATGACCGTCACGCTGACGGACGTCGTGCTCTATTCCGGAGCGCTTCTCATCCTCTTCCTGACACCGGGCCCGGTCTGGGTGGCGTTGGTCGCGCGCGCCATGTCCGGTCGATACCGGTACGCATG
>VYCX01000381.1 GCA_009843725.1 Boseongicola sp. SB0675_bin_26 | reverse complement strand
GTTGTAGGTCGCCTTTCCGGTCGCGTCTGTCACGGAAGCGGGATCGCCACCTGCATGATAGGAGAAGGTTCTCACCTTTGCTTCAGCGTCGGCGGCGGCTTCATCAAGCCACCAACCGAACGTTGCATAATTTGCATCCGGCATGTTCTGCATGGCTCCTGCGTCCGGGTCGAAAACCCAAGTGCCGGACCCGCCAAGTTGAATTCCACCACCTGTGGCCGCCCGTGACCAGCAAGCGCCGTGGCCTGTTCCGGTGCAACGATACTCACCCGCCGCACCGTTGTAGGTTCCTCGCGCCTTGAACACGCCGTCCGTGACCTTATGTTCCTTCAGTTCATTCGAAGAAAACACGGAAGCCATGATCGAGTTGGCGTTATTCCCCAAAGCGGTCGCTTCAACGTCCGTGTTCAGCGGCTCCGTGCCACCGGTTCCCTTGTTGTCGTACTGCATGACATGGATGACCTGACCGTCCGCGTTCGTATCCATGAACTCCTTGGTGTTGAGTGTCATGAACATGCCCGATTCGGCTTTTGCCGCTTCCGCGGCTCCGTATCTTGTGCCGCCGACGGCTGTGGAATCCGTAATGTGGTCGTTGGTTCCATCCAGATAACCGAACAGCTTCTTGGCCATTGCCTTTGCCGCCTCAGCGTCCGCCTCCGTGGTGTCCACGACGCATTCATTGCCCTGCAGCACTGTGCCATCGCCGCACGTCGTCTCCGGTTCCATTGGACCCGTGTCGCCGTCGTCAGAGGAACTGCTGCCTCCGCAGCCTGCCAATGCAAGCACTGACAAAAGCAGCACCGCAGGCAGTAGTTTCAAGTTCGAGTTCATTCTTTCTGCTCCTTGTTAAGCATTTTCTGTTCCGCGGGCCTCGGCCCGCATGAAGGTTGCTGGCTGGCTAGAAGCTCATCGTGAGGCCGAGGTCGAAACTCGCGCCGTTCGCGAGGCTGTCGCCGTCAACGAAGCCGCCCGTGATCTTGGCTCCGCCCAGGTCGTAGGAGGCACCGATGCCGAAGTGGTCCTGGCCGTCCACGCCTTTCGAGTTGCCCGAAGTGAAAGCCGTGAAAGTGGCCATGCCAGTGACGAAGGACGCGGATGCGCTGTACGAATCCACGTTGTCCGTGCCGGCCATGCCGTCGTCGTAGGATCCGTAGACCAGCTTGACGCTCGCGTCGCCAAGCGTGGCGTTCACGCCGGCAGCAACGGTCTGCATGTCGCCGCGCCGCTCGACGCCGACCCCGAACCCGACATCGCCGAGGCTGTAGGCCACGGCTCCGCTCATGTCCACGTCCTCGTTGTCAACGGCATCGTCATAGTTGGGATTGCCGACCGAGGCGTACATCGTGAGATCGCCCATGCCGTAGTTCCAGAGCGCGCTTGGGTCGTTGCCACCGCCGATGTACTTGATTTCGTTCAGGTCGCCCAAGCCGGTGTAGCCCACGCACTCTGCATGGCCGACGGCCGCCTTCGCGGCGCTGTCGACGTCGCCCATGGCGAGCTTGCCGAACGGGCCGGCGACATGGACGCTGCCTGTAGTGCCTGAAGCGCCGCCACTGGCGTTGTCAGCGCGGATCGAGCCGCCGAACGTGAGGCCGTTGTCAGTCTCGCCGGAAGCCGTGAAGCTGATGCGGACGCGGCTGCTGAACTTGACGTCTCCGCCATCCGTGCTGACCACACCCATGCGGCCGTCACCGCCAACCGTCGGCTCGGCGGCTGCGATGCCCGCCGACATTACGAGCGCGGTCGAAGCCAAAAGAATTCTTTTCATAGTCTTTTCCTCTTTCTGATCTATCGTTTGTGTTGGCAGGAAATTCAGAGTTTCAATTGGCCTTGACCGGCATGAATTCATGCTAACCGGAAGAAGAAGGGGATTATCCCTCGGGCTGTCCGTCATACAAAATATGGTGCAAATAGAACTGATAAGCCGCAACATGCTGCGTATTTGTCAGTCAACGAAAAGTCCCCATAATTTTGCAAGAGGCTCGTCCGACCAGATCGACTGGACGCGGATAGCCTGAACGGGAGGAACCTGGGCACTCACCCGTCGCTGGCGCTCCAACGGCAATCGCCGGAAAGGAGAAGCCCCGCCGCGCAAGGCACGGCGGGGCTTCATGGTTTCGAGTTTCCGACGACGGATCAGTCGGCGCGGCAGACGCCCGATGCCTCGCCTTCAGTGCCGAATGCGGCTTCAAAGGCGCCAACAAAGCCGGAGGGGTCCTTGCCGTCCGCTCCATAACCGTGCGCATCCCAGGCACCGCTTGTCGCGAACTGCTTGCCGTGCGCGGATCCATCGGTCACTGTCCCGGAGAAGGCGTTTTCGGTGCGGTTTCCAGATCCCAAAGTTACCTGCCACGCCGGGTTGACGTGAGCACCGCCGGCAAATCCGGAGATTGAACCGCTCACCGTGGTATCAGATGTGCCGAATATGGCTTCCAACATGACATTGGCCGTGAATTCGCCGGAAGAGGTTGTCGCGTCGTAACCCTCGCCAACTGTCCGGTGCGAATACCCCATGGCACCGCCACTGCACGACGCCGACCCCGGGTCATCTGTCGTGGCGTCTTGGTGCGTCCACAACAAGTTGCTGGTGGTGGTAGCTTGGCCGGTAGTTGCATCTGAGCCAATCGAGCGGGTGGCGCGATGCAACTAGTGTCTTGTCACAGTGATTTTGACTCTTTGATTGATGGTTTGGAAGCATCG
>VYCX01000228.1 GCA_009843725.1 Boseongicola sp. SB0675_bin_26 | reverse complement strand
AACCTGATGTCCGCCGCGCGAGGATCGTCCGGCAAGGCCGTGGGTCTTGCGGGTGCATGAATGGTCGGCGCCACATGAAACACGTTCCGAATCCGCTCCAGGCTTGCACGCGTCGCCTGCCAAGCGCCCGCGACGTTCGCGAGCCGGCGGAACGGGTCGAAGAGAAGCGCCATCGCGGTAAAGAACGACATGAACTGGCCAACGGTCTTTTCGCCGTCAATGATCTCGCCGCCACCGTAGATCACGACAGACGCGAAGCCGATCGCGGCAACCACGTCCATGGTCGACGGAAGGCCTGCCTGCCCGATCCTGACCTTCATTTCCTGGTTCAGGTAGCGGTCAACCGCCGCGCCGAACCGCACGTCCTCGAACGCCTCGCTGTTGTTCAGCTTGATGGTGTCCATGCCGTGAAATATCTCGTCCAGCAGCGTCGAGAGCCGTGCGGCGAGCTCGCGCGCGGCAAGCGCCTTCTTCCGGACGTAGCGCTGCATTCCAAGTACTGGCCCAAGGAGGATCGGCACGCCGGCGACCGCGACGATCGTCCAGCGCCAATCCACCGAAATCGCGACGCCCAGAAGTGCAATGACGGTCACGACCTCGCGCCAAGCGGTGCCAAGGACCTGCATCCAGATCTGGTTGGCCAGCGTCGTGTCGCCCCGCACGCGCTCGATCAGGGTGCCCGGCGCGTTGAACTGGAAGTAGGCGCTGTCAAGCGTCAGGAGATGGCTCAACATGTCACGCTGCATGCTTGAAGTAACCGCCAGGCCTGCACCGTTCATGAGCAGCCGGTGCCCGAAGTCCGACACGGCCCTGATCAGGAAGATGCCTGCGATCACGCCCGCCACCCAGTAGATCGCCGACCGGTTCCCGGCAAGGAAGACAAGGTCGAACATCGGCTGCACGATGTAGGAGAGAGCGCCGAGCATTGACCCTTCGATCGCCATCAGCACAAGCGCAGCCGCAATCTTGGGCCAATGCCCTTTCAGGTAGCTGCGCCACACCCATCCGATCAGTTCACGATTGGAATGCGCGCGGTGCGGCCCGGACCAGTCGGCCGATTTCTGGGAATTCTCGCTCACGCCCTCGATTCCTCGGACCACCTCGCTGCATTAGCTAGCCCGCCGGTGTCGCACGCACAAGCTGGCGAAGCGCTTTCTCCGTCCAGGATTGTTTCGATGGGACCGCTCCTTGCAGCCACCGCAATCCAGGAAACCCGTCGACGTCGCTGAATTCCGAAAGCCGACTCGATGCCCTTGCCGAACGGCATGCCATCTCCGAGCTCGCCATGAGGCAGTTCGACGAGGCAAGCAAGCATCGCGCCGGCACTCGCGACTGCCGCCGTTCGGCATGGGCACGAATTCGGCAAGACTCCGCGCCCGATCAGACGGGCGTGCGCCGGACGAGACAGTCCCGCCTCCCTGTCTGACACGCATTGTCTCCGGCGCCGGAATGTGAATATTTCCGGCCAGAAATTCGGAGCGCCCGTCATGAACCTGTCCAGCGGCATTTCCTATCTCGCCATACCCGGCCCCTCGGTCATGCCCGAACGTGTGTTGATGGCGATGCACAGGAGCGCGCCCAACATCTACGAAGGCGAGCTTGTGGACATGGTCCCCGACCTTGTCGACCGCCTGAAGCAGGTCGCGCGCACGCAACACGACGTGGCGATCTACATTGCCAACGGCCATGGAGCCTGGGAGGCGGCGATCTCGAACGCGTTGTCCGCAGGCGATCGCGTGCTTGCGCTGGCCACGGGAACATTTGCCCATGGCTGGGCCGAAGTGGCCCAGCGAATGGGAGTCGACACGGAAGTCCTGGACTTCGGGCAGCGCAGCGCCATCGACCCGGAACGCCTGGCCGAACGTCTTCGCAGGGACCAGGGCCACGATATCAAGGCCGTCCTTGCCGTTCACACGGACACGTCGACAGGCATTCGTAACGACATCGAGGCCATCCGCTCCGCCATCGACATTGCCTGCCATCCGGCGCTCTTCATGGTCGATTGCATCGCGTCCCTGGGGTGCGACCGTTTCGAGATGGATGCATGGGGCGTCGACGTGATGGTTGCAGGATCCCAAAAGGGCCTGATGACGCCGCCCGGGCTCGGCTTCGTGTATTTCAACGGAAAGGCTGAAGAGGCCAGGAACGGTGCCGGTCTCGTCACCTATTACTGGGACTGGCGCACGCGCGTCGCGCCCGAGGTCTTCTACCAGTACTTTGCGGGAACGGCACCTGCGCACCATCTCTATGGCCTTCGCGAAGCGCTCCTGATGATCGAGGAGGAAGGTCTCGAGAGCATCTGGGCGCGACACAGGGCAATTGCCGAATCCGTCTGGGCCGCCTTCGACCATTGGGGGCAGGAAGGCTCTCTTGAAGTGAATGCGCCCGACCGTTCGATACGATCGCATTCCGTCACCGCTCTGCTCACCGGCTCGAAAAAGGCGACCGCGCTCAGGGACTGGTGCGAAAGCCGCGCGGGACTCACTTTGGGGATCGGCCTCGGCATGGCGGAAAGGACCGCGCCAGAGTGGCACCATTTTTTCCGGCTTGGTCATATGGGGCATGTCAACGCCCAAATGATTCTGGGCGCGCTCGCCACCGTTGAAGCGGGCCTGAAGGCCGTCGGTCTGCCGCACTGCCCTGGCGGTGCGTTGAAGGCGTCAGAACTGATCGCCGCACGGGCATGACCGTCAGCGAAGCGGGC
>VYCX01000353.1 GCA_009843725.1 Boseongicola sp. SB0675_bin_26 | reverse complement strand
GGGGTTTTCTGTCCCACCGATCTTTGCGCGCTGGGCTTCCTGGATGCGATGCGCTCGAAACACGGGGTCGATGTCCCGCAAGAGGTCAGCGTGATCGGATATGACGACATCCCGCAGTCAAGCTGGGCATTCGCCAATCTCACCACGTTCAGGCAACCCGTGGACGAGATCGCTGCCACAACATTGGAGCTCTTGGAAAGCCGGTTTGCCGATCCGGAAATGGAAGAACGCCAGGTCGTCCTGCCGGTGCGCATGATAGAAAGAGGCACCACGCTTTGACATTGAACCGCGCGACCAGGCAGGTCGCCACGATGTCGCGGTCGCAATCGCGCAAATTGACGGGAGATCAGTCGAGGCTGGTGAGCTCCGCGCTTGAGGCAGGAAAGATCAAGCAAATCGCACGGGGCTCGCGGCATCGGAATCCCTGCGCCGACCGTGTGGCCATCGCCCGCGCCATGATCTACACGTCGTCCATGATGACCTCCAAATTCAGCGAAGTGGACACATGGATTTTCGACCTCGACAACACGCTATATCCGCCCGAGGCGCGGCTCTTCGAGCAGATCGAGGCCAGGATGACCGAATGGGTTGTCGATGCCCTGGGAGTGGGCCGGGCGGAAGCGAACGAGATCCGAAGACAGTACTGGGCCCGCTTCGGCACCACGCTTGCCGGGCTCATGCGTGAGCACGACATTGATCCCGAGGCGTATCTCGATCACGTCCACGACATTCGCCTCGATCACCTGCAGCCGGATCCTGGCCTTGCGGGTGCGATCGCCGCCCTCCCGGGGCGGGCGATCGTCTATACCAACGGCTCGGAGGCCTACGCACGCCGGGTCATTGAGGCCCGCGGGCTCTCGGGCATCTTCGACGCCGTTTATGGTGTCGAGCATGCAGGCTTTCTTCCCAAGCCCGAACGTCTCGCGTTCGAGACCATCATCGCCCGGGACGGCCTCGAGCCGGAACGCGCCGCGATGTTCGACGACGATGCACGAAATCTCGTCGCCCCCATGGCGCTCGGCATGCGCACGGTCCTGGTGGCCAGGGCGCCAAGCGCCGCCCCGCATGTCCAGCACCATGCGCCCGATCTCGCAAAGTTTCTCAGGAGCCTCGCCTGATGGTGTCCCGGCACGTGCACGACAGGCAGCAAAAGCGGTAACGGTTCCGATCATGCGCGCGGAGAAGACCGACATATTCATTTCCGGAGGGGGAATTGCCGGACTGGTGGCGGCCCTGGGCCTTGCGGATGCCGGCCTTTCGGTAACGCTTGCCGACCCCGCACCGCCACCTGCAAATGGCGGGGGCGACGACCTGCGTTCCACGGCATTTCTTGAGCCGTCGCGTCGGCATCTGGAAGCGATGGGCGTTTGGCACGCACTGCGCGACGCCGCGACGCCGCTCGAGGTCCTTCGCGTGGCCAACTGCAAGGGGGACCCGCCATGGATCGAAACAGAACGCTCCTTCCGTGCTGCGGACCTCGACATGCCCGCGCTGGGGTGGAACCTCCCCAACGCCCTGACACGGCGCAGGCTGGCCAACCTGGCCGGAGCCAGCCCGCGCGTCGATCTCAGATACGGCACCGGCTTCTCGTCGCTTGTCACGCGTCAGAACGAGGCGATTGTTGGCTTGACCGACGGATCGAGGCTGCGTGCAAGGCTGGCAATTGCAGCCGATGGTGTTGCGTCGCCGTTGCGCGACGCGGCAGGCATTGGAACCGAGACCACCCGTTACGGCCAGAAGGCCCTGGCCTTTGCAGTGTCGCACCCGTCGCCCCACCATGCGACCTCGACAGAACTGTATCTCTCGGGTGGCGCCTTCGTTCTGGTCCCCTTGCCGGACACGAACGGCACACCGGCCTCCGCGGCGGTCTGGATGCATGACGGACCCGAACTGCTGCGGCTTGCCAATCTTGACGACACGGCGCTCGGAGAGGCCGCCACGCAGCGCTCTTGCAGCGTGCTGGGCCCGCTTTCTCCGATATCCGCCCGTCAAGTATGGCCGGTCATAGCCCAGAGGGCGCACAGGTTCGCCGCGCAACGCGTCGCAGTGATTGCCGAAGCGGCCCATGTGCTGCCTCCGATCGGCGCACAAGGCCTGAACGTCTCGCTCTCCGACATCTGGTGCCTGCTCGAACTTGCGCGCGATGCACCAGGAGAACTGGGGACGGCCACTCAACTCGGCACTTTCGCGCGACTCCGGCAGCGGGACGTGCTGACCCGCACCATGGTCATCGACTTCTATAACCGGATCTGTCGCGACGGCACGCCTGCCGCGCAGGTCCTCCGTTCCGCCGGCCTGCGGCTGGCCGGAGACTGGGCGCTCCTGCGCGACCGCGTCATGCGAGCCGGCCTTGCGGGCTGAAATTCCTCGCCGTCGCGAGGTTGGCGAAGGCCCGGAACCCGGGGGCTGGCTGAACCCTTCCGTTGCCATGCGCTGTTCTCCGGGCTGCGAGCACCGGGACGGGGCAATCCCCTGCGCGGGTCCCATGGGCCCGGCCATGCGGTTCGTGACGAAGCCCTCAAAGAACGCCTGACCCCGTACGCGGGATTCGGACGACCGGTTGCACCTTTCGGCAAGGCGCGGATCACGACGTGCCGCCAGCCACGGGCGTGCACACGCCGGAATCCGGCAGGCCCTGGAGTCAACAAGCGCAGCCACCGTTGCTTGCATCCCCGTGAATCTGCGCTAGAAGCTCTCGGAATTCACGAAACC
>VYCX01000258.1 GCA_009843725.1 Boseongicola sp. SB0675_bin_26 | reverse complement strand
GCGCGGACGAGCTGCGCGCCTACGAGCTCGCCGTCGAGCACCTGAACGGTGGCGGCGACGGCGGCATGATCAACACCTTCTCGTCGAAGACCCTCGACGGCAGCGGCATCCTCGGCCAGAAGGTCGAATTCGTCACTGGCGACACGCAGACCAAGGGCGACGCCGCGCGCGCATCGGCAAAGTCGATGATCGAGAAGGACGGCGCCATCATGATCACCGGCGGCTCGTCTTCGAGCACCGCCATCGCCGTGCAGGGCCTCTGCCAGGAGGCAGGCGTCATCTTCATGGCAGGCCTGACCCACTCGAACGACACGACCGGAAAGGACCGGAAGGCGAACGGCTTCCGTCACTTCTTCAACGGCTACATGTCCGGCGCAGCGCTGGCGCCGGTGCTTGCCAATCGCTACGGAACCGACCGCAAGGCCTATCACCTGACAGCGGACTACACCTGGGGCTGGACGCAGCAGGAATCCATCGCCAACTCGACGGAAGCGCTTGGTTGGGAAACCATCAACAACGTGCTGACCCCGTTGGCGTCCACGGACTTCTCCGCGTACATCGCGCCGGTCCTGAACTCCGGCGCCGACGTGCTGGTCCTGAACCACTACGGCGGCAACATGGTGAACTCGCTCACCAACGCCGTCCAGTTCGGGCTGCGCGACAGGGAAGCGAACGGGAAGAACTTCGAGATCGTCGTGCCCCTCTACTCGCGCCTGATGGCGCGCGGCGCCGGCGAGAACGTCAAGGGCATCTTCGGCTCCACGAACTGGCACTGGTCGCTGCCTGACGACGGGTCGAAGGCCTTCGTGCGGTCTTTCGGGACCAAGTACGGCTTCCCGCCGAGCCAGGCCGCCCACACCTGCTACGTGCAGACGCTGCTCTACGCGGACGCCGTGAACAGGGCCGGCAGCTTCAACCCCTGCGCCGTCGTCGAAGCCCTCGAAGGGTTCGAGTTCGACGGTCTTGGCAACGGTCCGACGCTCTACCGCGCCGACGACCACCAGTGCTTCAAGGACGTGCTGGTCGTGCAGGGCAAGGAGAACCCGACTTCCGAGTTCGACATTCTCGAGGTCGTGGAAGTCACGCCACGCGCACAGGTCGAGTACCCCTCGGACCATCCGATGTTCGGCGGCTCCGAGGCCAGCCTCGGCAGCTGCAACCCCGGCGCGTAGTTCGCAAGGCTGCGAGGGCGCCCGAAGGCGCCCTCGCGACACTCTTGAAGGTGACAAGAAACAACGCTTTCCTTAGCATGGGACACGCCGATCTCAGATCGAACACCGGGAGACAGAACAGTGGACGCCTTACTCCTGCAAATCCTGAACGGGCTCGACAAGGGATCGGCATATGCGCTGATCGCGCTCGGCCTGACACTCATCTTCGGCACGCTCGGCGTCGTCAACTTCGCGCACGGCGCCCTCTTCATGATCGGCGCGTTCTGCGCCGTGTTCATCCAAGGGCTGCTGAACCTCAGCTACGAAACGGTTGACGAGACGCAGAAGGACTTTCTCGGGAACCCGCTGAAGGTCAAGACTCCCCATGTCGAGAACTGGTTCGGCCCCGAAACGGGGGCGGCGATCATCGACTGGTCCGTGCCGCTGGCGATCCTGTTCGCCATACCCGTCATGATCGCGGTGGGCGTCATCATGGAACGCGGCCTGATCAAGCACTTCTACAAGCGCCCTCATGCCGACCAGATCCTGGTGACCTTCGGCTTGGCGATCGTCTTGCAGGAAGTCATCAAGTATTTCTACGGCGCCAATCCCATCCCGACGCCCGCCCCCTCCGCGCTGGCGGGCGCGTTCGACTTCGGCGTGCTGTTCGGCTTCGATCCGAACGCCATCATCTATCCGTACTGGAGGATGATCTATTTCGTGTTCGCCATCGCGATCATCGGGGCCGTCTTCGCCTTCCTGCAGTTCACGACCTTCGGCATGGTGGTGCGCGCGGGCATGGCTGACCGCGAGACGGTGAGCATGCTCGGCATCAACATCGACAAGCGCTTCACCATGATGTTCGGCATCGCCGCCGCGGTCGCAGGGCTCGCGGGCGTGATGTACACGCCGATCAACCCGCCGAACTACCACATGGGCATGGACTTCCTGGTTCTCAGCTTCGTCGTGGTGGTCGTTGGCGGCATGGGGTCCCTTCCGGGCGCCGTCCTCGCCGGGTTCCTGCTCGGCATCCTGGAGAGCTTCGCCTCGACGACCTGGGCCACGACGACCATCCCGGGCATCAACCAGGTCATCATCTACGTGGTCGCGATCATCGTGCTACTGACCCGCCCGCGCGGGCTCATGGGCCGCAAGGGCGTGATGGAGGAGTAAGGACATGCTGGGTCTCAACAAGAACGACACGACGCTGTTCGTCGTCATCATCATCCTCACGATCCTGGCGCCGTTCCTGCTCAATCCGTTTCCGACCGAGAGCACGCTGGCGCAGTTCAACGCGGGCTATCCGGACCTGATGGAGAAGTTCGTCGTCTTCGGCATCTTTGCCATCGGGTTCAACATCCTTTTCGGCCTGACCGGATACCTTTCCTTCGGTCACGCCGCGTTCCTCGGGGTCGGGTCGTACTCCGCGGTCTGGATCTACAAGCTCTTCACCTACAACGTGATACCGGCCCTGATCCTTGCCGTGATCGTCTCGGGCATCTTCGCGATCCTGATCGGCTACGTGTCGCTCCGGCGTTCCGGGATCTACTTCTCGATCCTGAC
>VYCX01000095.1 GCA_009843725.1 Boseongicola sp. SB0675_bin_26 | reverse complement strand
AAGGCGCGCTCGACTTGCATGTGTTAGGCCTGCCGCCAGCGTTCGTTCTGAGCCAGGATCAAACTCTCAAGTTGAAACGCCGTTACCGGCGTATCCTTGACGTCCGAACCCCTGCACATCGATCCTGCACCCGGTCGGCGCAGGAAACGTCTCCGTCCGCGGCGACCTCCCGAAGGGACGTCTCCGCAAACGGTGAAGCTGACACTCCGGTCATCGGGGCGAACCCCTGCGGAGCCGATATGCAAGCGTCCAGTCATCGCATGGACCAGACCGCCCACATATCTCTTCAGTGACCAACGATTTCAAAGAGCGGCGGAAACAAACCTACCGGATGCGCCACGACCTTGTGGCGCGACCCGCCTCGCTCATTCCTGTTTGCTTTTGCGTCTCGTAGCCGGTCAGCCCGTCTGGCGCCCCGCCGACACCTCGCAGTGCCGTCGGTAAGGGGCTGTTTACGCAGCCCGGACGGAACCTGCAAGACTTTTTTCTCGCGGAACGAATTTTTTTTCCCGGCATCCGGTGCACGCCGAAATGTCTTGGCAGAGGGCGCTTCCGGCCCGCGGAGCAGGCCGGCATGCCTGAAGTCAACGCGACGCCAAGCCGGGTCCGGACTTCCGCGCCGCATTGCCGGTGCGCCCGACCCCAAGCCAGCGGGTGAGGAAAAGCCCCAGCACCAGCCCGGGAACCAGCGCGCCAAGCGCGACCGGCAGCGAGAGCGCCTCTGCAAGGAAGCCGATCAACGGAGGCCCGACCAGAAATCCGCCCAGCGCAACCGTCGCCATGATGGCGATGTTCGACGCCTCGTATCGGTCGTCAAGCGCGGCGACTGCGGAAACGCCCAGCGGATAAGCGGTCGAGATGCCGAACCCGGCAAGAGCGAACCCTGGAAGGGCCAGTGCAAGCGGCAGGGGAAGCACGAGCAACAGCAGTCCAAGAATTGCCGAGCCCGTGGTGAGTCGCGCCAGCCGAACCGCTCCGAGTCTCAGCTTCAGCCAGTCGCCGGCGAATCGACCGCCGGCCATGAAGGCGGAAAAGATCGTAACCGCGATCCCTGCCCTCGCCTCCACGCTGCCCGTTCGTTCGGCGAAGTAAACTGCGGCCCAATCCGCCAGAGAGCCTTCGGCAAGCGTTGCGAAGAACATGAATGCGGCGACGGGTGCGAGAGCGGCCGGGACA
The DNA here is from genome assembly GCA_009843725.1 of Boseongicola sp. SB0675_bin_26. GTDB lineage: Bacteria > Pseudomonadota > Alphaproteobacteria > Rhodobacterales > Rhodobacteraceae > JAJEFO01. The sequence continues at coordinate 1,539 of VYCX01000095.1, read as the reverse complement.
TCGGCCATCCTGCGTCGGGGCGGCGACGCGACGATGTCCCCGTCCCCAAGCGCTGGCATTGCCCGCGCGCCGGAAACGCCGGCCAGAGTGGAAATGAGCGCCAGAAGCGCCAGTGCGTGCCAGGGGCTCGCCACGAGGAAAGTCACCACGGCCGATCCGCAGGCCAGTCCGAGCGCCCAGAAGCCGTGGCACCGGTTCATGATTGCCATATCCGCCCGCTTCTCGAGCCTCCCGGCATAGACGTTGATGCCGACTTCCAGAAACGCGATGGCCGCGCCAAGCAGGAAGAGCGCGACGAAGAGGGACGGACCTGACCAGGCGACGAGAGGCAGGAGTCCCGCAACTGACTGCAGCGGAAAGACCGCGATGAAGATGCGCCGCGGGCCGAATCTCGCGACAATCCTGCCGGCAACCTGCAGGCAGGGAATCAGCGCGATCGGCGTGCCCATCAACGCCAGCGCCAGCTCCGCCTTCGAAAGGCCAAGGTCTTCCTGCACGAGCGGGATGATCGCGAGCCACCCGCCGATCACGAGCGGCTGCAACAGGAACATGGCCATGATCAGGAACGTGGCGCGCATGACCGACAGCTCTTTCATGGGCCGGGTCTCGTCAAGCCCGGTCCGGAGCAGGGCTTCCAGCGTTCAGGAAGCAGATCCGGCCCGGGCCGGCCGCCACGCGGCCCACCTGACCCGCGTTGCAAGCAAGGCGAGAATGACGCCGAGATAGACATAGGGCTCCAGCTGGAATCCCTTCGAGAGCATCACGAAGTGGATCGCCCCCAGAAGCACGACCGGATACATCAGCCTGTGCAGCCGCCGCCATCTGACGGGACCGAGCTTCCTCAGCGAGAGATTGTTCGAGGTCAGCGCAAGCGGGATCATCAGGGCAAAGGCGCCCATGCCCACCGTGATGTAAGGGCGCTTCACGATATCGGCCCAGATCTGGTCGAGGAACTGGACGTCAAGAACCAGCCAGACGAGCAGATGCAAAAGCACATAGAAGAACGTCACCACGCCGAAGGCGCGTCTCAGCTTCAGGAAGTTTATCCCGGTCCACTTGTTGACCGGGCGAACGGCAAGCGTCGCGATCAGGACCTGGAGCGCAAGCTCGCCCAGCTCGTGCTCCAGGGCCTTGATCGGCTCGACCCCCAGGCGGCCCGTCTGGGCCTGCCAAAGGAACCAGGCCGGTGGCAGCACCGCCAGCATGTAGACGGCCAGCGGCGGCACAAGGCCTATGGCCCGGTTGACACGCTTGACCACGCTCACCTGAGCAAGCCCCTGGTCCGGCAGCGGCCGGCCCGGCAAACTGGAAGTCCGGACATCATCAGTGATTCACGATCAGGTCCATGCCGGCATAGAGATGCGCAACCTCCTCCCCGTAGCCGTTGAACTTGGCCGTCGGGGTCTGCTTGGCAAAGAGGCCGCCGCCTACGCGACGCTCGTACTTCTGGCTCCATCTCGGGTGGTCACGTTCCGGATTCACGTTCGAGTAGAAGCCGTACTCGTGTGCGCTGTACTCGTTCCACGCGGTCGGCGGCTG
>VYCX01000149.1 GCA_009843725.1 Boseongicola sp. SB0675_bin_26 | reverse complement strand
ACGAAAAAGCCAAGGGGGGACTCTTCAGGGAACTCCTTCAAACGCGATTGCCCTGTCACATCGATCGAAACGGTTTCCATAATCGTGGCTTTCGTCTATTGTCCTTTGCGAGGCAGAATTCGGGCAGGACATGCGAGCGGCTTTCAGATTCTGCGCGGTGGTTGCGCTTGCCTTCTCGCTGGCGGGCTGCGCATCGAAGTTCCGGCGCTATGACGGGCCAATGGTGACCCATGTCGCCGTCCACAAGGACGCGCGCGCCATGAATCTTCATCACGGAGACAAGGTTCTCAAGTCATACAAGGTCGATTTGGGCTTCGCGCCGGAAGGCGACAAGAAGGAAGAGGGTGACGGGAGAACGCCAGAAGGCTCCTATTACGTGAACCGGCGCAACCCGAACAGCAGGTTCCACCTTTCCCTGGGCATCAACTATCCGAACGAGAGCGACTTCGCCGAAGCCAGGGCAAGGGGCGTCAATCCCGGCGGCGACATCTTCATTCACGGCCGCGGCCCTTGGAGTCCTTGGCGGGCCATTCGCCGGCGGGCTGACTGGACATGGGGCTGCATTGCCGTGACCAATTCCGAGATGGAGGAAGTTTACGCGATGGTCCGCAACGGTACACCGGTCCACATCTATCGCTGATTTCCGCTATCGCGACGCTGTTGCGGATTCGCTTTCGTCACCGTCTTGAGTCCCCGCCTCCGGTTTGCCCATGACAAGGGTCCACCAGATCTTGCCCGACTCCTCTTGGTGCCAGGCAAAGCCGATGTCGCGGGCACGTGGATCAAGGATCACTTGCCGAGCCTCGGGCTTCTCCATCCAGGCCGAGAGCGTCTCGATCTCGGTTTCATAGGTTTCGGAGATGTTTTCGCCGATGAGCTCGCCCGGATATCCGGCGCGGGCGACGCGATCCAGCGGGCTGGAGCCGTCAGACCCGAAATGCCAGGGCCGGTTCTGGACCGACATGTCAAGCGCATGGGTCTTCGCCGCGGCGTTGAGATGCGCAGACAGACTGACGGGCTCCAGCCCGCGCGCCTGACGCAGGACGTTGACTGAATCGAGCATGCGGAACTGGATCCGGGCCTGGTCGTCGTCACTGATCCGGTAAACCTGAGGCACTGGCCTTCCGTCCGGCCCGAACACCGGCTCGTTCTCGTCACAGGATGCGAGGACAAGGGCAGCAATGAGCAGGCACGTACGGAGCATCTTCGACCGCCATCACATGGGTGATCCGTCCATACCTGCATGTTTCGACCGGTTCAAACAGATGCTCGTGGCCGCTCCGGGGAAGCGGGCCTCGCGTTCTCGGACGGGCAAGGCAGGCCCGGCGCCAGGCCTTCGAGGCGGCCGGGCACCGTGCGCGATCCGCAACGAAGGGCCTGAGAGCGCTTTCGGGTTCCGGAGCTTGGGTCACGGCAAACGGTGCGGTGACGCCACCGTGAATTGAGTCCGCCGGACATTTCCCGTATGGTCGCCGCCGAGGCGAAACATCGTACGGGGAGACAGTCTTGGCTCGCAGTCCATTAACGCGCCGCACGTTCCTGGCGGCTTCCGCTGCGGTTGTGGCCGCGCCTTCGATTGCCCAGCAAGGCACGACCGAATTTCGGAGTTCGGTTGCGGGAACGGTGCGGCGGAATGCGTCGGGCTTCCGGGCCCTGGACTGGCGTCCCTACTTCGACAACACCCGCAATGGCGCGATCCTCGTGGACATATCCGCGCGTGCGCTTCACTACTGGAATGACGACCAGTCAGTTTACAAGCTCTATCCCACCAGCGTGCCAATGTCGGAAGACTTGACTCGCAGGGGGCACACGAAGGTGGTGGGCAAGGTGGAGGGCCCGGACTGGCGGCCGACGCCAGCAATGAAGGAGCGGAATCCTGAATGGCCGGACTATGTGCCGCCCGGACCGGACAATCCGCTTGGAACGCATGCGATTTATCTGAGCTGGACCTACTATCGCATCCACGGCACCCATGACACGCGCAAGATCGGCCGGCGGTCGTCGAATGGCTGCATCGGTCTGTACAACGAGCACATCTCCGAACTCTACAGCCTCGCGAAAGTCGGGACGAGGGTCCTGGTGATCTGAAGCCGGCCGTGCGACGCCTCGCCGATGGTCAGTCGATCCAGTCCTTGATGTGCTCTCCGACGATTTCCGCAAGCGCCTGAATGTGGGCATCGTCATCGTTGAGGCAAGGAATGTAGGTGAAGTGCTCGCCGCCGGCGTTCACGAAGCTTTCACGGATCTCGCCGTTGATTTCCTCAAGCGTCTCGATGCAGTCGGCCGCAAATGCGGGCGCAACCACTGCGATGCTCTTCCGTCCGCACTTTGCAAGGCGCGCCACTTCGTCGACCGTGTAGGGCCTGAGCCACTCTTCGGGGCCGAAGCGGGACTGGAAAGTCGCGACAATGCGGCTGTCCGGCCAGCCCAGGCGTTCCTTCAGGAGACGCGTCGTCTTCTGGCATTGGCAGTGATACGGGTCGCCTTCCGCCAGGTAGCGCTCGGGCATGCCGTGATATGAACAGACAAGGATGTCGGGCGCAGTGTTCGGCGCAGCCACGGCGTGCTCGACGGAGCGGGCCAGCGCTTCGATATAGGAAGGGTGATCGAAATATGCCGGAACCGTGCGGATGGCGGGTTGCCACTTCTCGTCCATGAGCGAGCGAAAGAACTGGTCGTTCGCCGTGGCGGTCGTTGCGCCGGCATATTGGGGATA
>VYCX01000547.1 GCA_009843725.1 Boseongicola sp. SB0675_bin_26 | reverse complement strand
CGGGCTAGGGCCGTTGCCGCGAAGGAGTGGCGAAGATCATGGAGGCGCGGACCCGGCGTGCCCGGTCCGCCGCGCAGTCCCAGGTTGCGGGCGAGCTTGATGAAGGTGTTGGTCAGGTACTCCGGACAGACCGGGCGACCCGAGGACAGGATGAACAACGGATCGTCCGGCGCGCCGGGACCGCGGATCCCGAGCCAGGCGTCGAGCGCACATTTTACCGACGGATGCAGAGGCAGGAGCCGAGACGTGGCGGACTTGGTATTGCGGACTTTGATACCATCCTCGGTCAGATCCCGGATCCGCAGGCTGGTTGCTTCGGACCGCCGCATGCCGGTCGCCGCCAGGAGGCCGATGAGGGTGTGGATCGCGTGCGGGGTCGTCGAACTGACCGCTGGAAGTTCCAGCGCGGCGGCCATGATCTGCCTGATCTGGTCGGTCGACAGAAGGTGCGGCGCCGGCCGGTGTCTGGTTCTTCGACCCATGGCATCAGGGTGAGGAACGTCGTGGCGCTCGTCCTCGGCATGCAGGTATTTTGCGAAGCCGCGTACGACACGAAGCCGGACGATTCTCTGGTGTGGCGACGATGCCTGTGATGCCCAGTCGAGAACGGTTGCCGACTGTATGAACACATCGCCTTGGGCTTCGGCGTGTATGGCGTAGCTGGTGAGAAGACGCGCCTGATCGGCAAAAGACAGACCAGTCGCCTGCTGTATGGCCACATAGGATGCAGCGTGCTCGGTCAGCGTCATGACACGTCTCCGGGCCAGGGTTGCGCGACCTCCAGCAGCATCGGCGTGTCGACCCGGGCGTACAGTGTCGTGGTCTCGATGGATTGGTGACGCAGAAGCGTGGCCACGGTTTGGAGCGATGCCCCGCCCCGCAGCAGGTTCGTTGCACGCGAATGGCGAAAGAGATGGGCGGCAGGAAGATCCGCGCCATCAATCCCGGCCCGTCCCATGGCGCGCCGGACAATTGACGAGATGGCAGCTCCGCTGGACAGGGCGCCATACGGGGGATGAGCTCGCAGGAAGACGACGTCATTGTGTATGCGAGGCCTGCTGCGAAGGATGTAGGTCTTGACGGCATCGCCGGCATCCTGAGGCAGTGGGAGAACATCGTGTCGGCGCGACTTGCCACCCACCCTGATCCGTGCCTGCTCCCAGTCGATATCGCCCAGCCGCAGCGCCACGACGTCGCCAGCCCGCAGCGCCAGTCGCGCCAGCAGCAGCAGGATCGCGCGATCCCGCATGCCGGCAGGTGTTGCGGTGTTGCAGCTGGCGATCAGGGCTTCGACAGCGGCTTCGCTGACGTAACGGGGCAAGTCGGCTGCTCGCTGACGCCTGACGGTTGGCACCGCGTCGGCCAGGGCCGGTCGACACAATCCGTTGACGGCGAGATACCGCACGTAGCCGCGCAGGGCGGTCGCGGTATTCGAAAGGGTGCTGGACGACTGGATGTGTGCCCAGTGAGCGAATGCGGCCCGAATGGTGCGTACGTCATAGAACGTCGGATCGTGCCCAAGAACCGGCAACACCTTCCGGTGCAGAATCCTGTCATACTCGCAGATGGTGCTCTCTCGCGCGCCGCGATGGCACCGCATCCAGTCGAGAAAGCCATTGACGAGATCACTGCACGGTGGCGGGGTGATCGCTTCTCGCCAGCACTTGATCACGCCGGTGCGGACGAGAAAATCGGCGAATTGCTCGACCTGGGCCCGTGTTGTCGACGATCGGTCAAATCGTTTGACAGGCGGCAGGAAATGCGGACAGGCACAGGTGCAGTCGTGATCGAGAAATCGCTGAATCACGCCATTGTCGATCTGATCCTGGGTGAGGTCCGCGAGATAGAGCCAGACGACGAAGTGACGACACGCATGCGAATATCGCCTCGTCGTGGAATGGCTGTAGCCCTGCTTGACCAATGTACTGATGAACGCGTCCACTGTGCTGCCGCCCTCGACGATCACGGCTGGTATCGCCACCTGGCCGGTGTCCAGAAGCCAGGTGAGAAACCGGTTGGCCCGTAATTGGGCGCAGCGCGACTGAAGGGGTCGAAACCTCCCCGGGCAGGCGCAGTCATGCGATGCGAACTCGGCAATTCTGCGAATGTCCAGTGCCGTGATGCCGGTTCCGCAGACAGGCAGCCAAGTGATGAGGTGCCAAGCCGTATGCACCAGTAGGGCGATCAAGCCAGGTCCCAGGCCCTGCTGTTCCAGCCAGGCCCGATAGCGGGGAATGACATCGCTCGACCGATCCGGAACGTCGGAAGACGATGTTCGCTTTTGCAAAAGTACGGTCATATTCCTGTCTCCTGTGTGTCGTTGGGCACCAGGAGGCCAGATCATCGGCGAGACGCAGCGCTGGTTCTGGGAAACCCGGCCGGCCTGGTGCTCCACACTTTCATGCAACCGAAACGGATCATCCGGTTCCGATAATAGTAGCCCTCTGGGTCCAGCAAGGCGTGGCCAGAAACAGGTCAGGCACCGCTGTTGACAGGCCCGGTCATCGAACTTCCGGCAAAACTGCGTCCTGATCGACCTGCAAACCGTTGCTGAGGCCTGCGGATTGGCGAATACCCGTGTCCTGCCTGGCTGAAATCATCGGAACGCTACGTCTCTTGTCCGACACAGCGGTGATCGTTATCGGAACTGGAGCCGGGCAAAGTACTTGAGAACAGCAATAGAATCCCCGTCAGGTTCCGATAACAATAAGGTTCCGACAAGACTGGAA
>VYCX01000023.1 GCA_009843725.1 Boseongicola sp. SB0675_bin_26 | reverse complement strand
GACACGATTTCGCGTATGCTTCGTCAATCAAGCGAACGATGCTTTCAACGTCCTCCGGCTCATCGATCGTGGAGTGCGAAATCCCCATCGCGCTGAGCACCGGCCCGACAATCCTTACCCCGTAGGCCGCGGACTTGCTTGCGGGCAGATGAGGTTCCTTTTCCAGAAGGCCGACCAGCATGACAACCGGCCTCTGGTAGTCAACCCCGATTGCACGGACGGCGTTGAGGGAGTCCATTAGTCCGGTCTGCTGCATCAACAGCACCGCTCGCGTGCCGTTGCAAGACATCGCGGCACAAATCGAGACGCCCTCGTCTTCCTTGCAGACCCGGGTCAGGCGAATCTCCGGGTCGCGCGAAATCGGCCAAAGCAGCCCGTCGCTCGTGACGATGTCGGGCAGAGCAACGACCTCTCCGACTCCGCTTTCCTTGAGAAGTTCGATGATCCGCGCGCCCGAGGGGTGAGCCACCTGCACCCTTGTCGCTGCCGATGCGGCTGCGGCTGCGGTCGTCATTTTGCCTCCATGAGGTGGCATTCGAGCGCACTCGCGGTCGCGTCCAGTTCGTTCTGCAACCCAATCGAGACCCTGAAGAAGCTGGCGTAGGCAGGCGAGTTCATGCGCCGAACCCGGATTCCCCTCTCGGCGAGCGCAACAACCGCAGATTCCGACTGAGCCGCCCCAGGCATCCTGACGAGAACGAAGTTGGTCTGCGACGGAACGCAGTCCACGCCAAGGCGGGTCAGCCTGCCGCAGAATCGCTCCAGAAGCGCACGGTTTTCCTTTCGGACGAACGCGACGTGCGCCTGGTCTTCGAGCGCCGCCATCGCGGCCGCGACGGAGGGCGCCGCCATGGGGAAAGTCAAGCCGATCCTCCGCACCGTGTCGACCGCATCCTTGGGGCCGTACGCCCAGCCCACGCGTGCCCCGGCGAGCCCGTAGAGCTTTGAAAACGTTTGACAGAGAACCACGTTCGCCGATGTCGTGACAAGGTCATGTCCGGGATCGTAGTCGTCGGCCCAGGCATACTCGGCGTACGCGCAATCCAGGATCAGGAGAACGTCATCGGGAAGTGCGGCGTGCAGCCGTTCGACCTCTGCCTTCGGAAGATAGGTGCCGGCGGGGTTTTCCGGATTGGCGAGGTAGACCACCCGTGTTCGCCCGGTGACGGCGGCAATCATGCCGTCGACGGACGGTGTCAGCTCGTCATCCTCCACCGAAACGACCTCGCCTCCGTTTGCATGCGCATAGTTCGGGACCTTCAGATATCCGTTTGCGGAGCGGACCAGTTGGTCCCCCTGCCCGAGATACGCACGGAACAGCCGCGCCAGAAGGTCGTCTGTCCCCTGCCCGACGACTATCCTGTCCTGATCAAGCCCGTGAAATCCGGCAATGGCGCGGGCAAGCGCGGCATCGGCCCCCTCCGGGTATCGCCCGATTCCGGACACGGATGCACGAGCGGCGTCCTTGGCATGCCGACTGGGGCCGAAGACGCTTTCATTGGAGTTCAGCAAGGCCCAGGCAGGGGGCAATTCGTCCGCAGCGGACACCAGCATATGCGGCTTGATCCGATCAATCCCAGGCTTTGCCTTCGGTCCCGCTATCGTCGCCTCCCAATTCGATGCCACAAGCCACATGCAAGGACAGGTATGGTCAATACCCTCATCATAATCTAGGATAAACGGCAAAGCAGCTTCCCGGCGAAGGGATCCGATTTGGCAGCCACCAGGGTTTCGACGTCCATCGACCTCGACAAGCCTGGTCGTCACGTCGGCGAGATCCGCCTTCGCTGGTCCGACAATTCCAACCCGCTGGGGCACCATCCGATTCCGGTCGTGTCGTTGAAGGGCGGCGCCGGTCCCGTCGCCTTGTTCATTGGCGGCACGCATGGTGACGAGTTCGAGGGGCCGGCAGCCATCATGCTCCTGGCACAGCGCCTCGATCCAGCAGATCTCGCGGGACAGGTCATTCTCGTTCCCGCCTTGAACGCTCCGGCGTTCGCCGATGCGTCCCGCGTCAGTCCGCTTGACGGCGCAAACCTCAACCGGACCTTTCCCGGCGATCCAAACGGCGGCCCCACGGCCATGATCGCCGACTTCGCGGAAACCGAGCTGCTTCCCCGCGCCGACGCAGTTGTCGACTTGCACTCGGGCGGCAAGGCGTCGTTCTTCCAGCCCTGCACGCTGGTCACGCATTGCGCAGACAGGGCGCTGTACGAGGCGAATCTCGCCTTGGCCCGTGCGTTCGGTCTTCCCCTGATATGGCGGCTGGGCGCCCGGAACGACGACCGGTCCGTCAACGCTGCAGCGGAGCGCCAAGGCGTTCCCATGATCGCCACCGAACTTGGGGGCGGCGGCGGCACGGACCCTGAAATCACGGACCATGCGGAGACCGGACTGCTTCGCATGCTCAGGAAGATTGGGGTAGTCGCCGGAGAGGCAGAACCGCGAAACGCCCGAATCGTAGAGACCTCGTCTCCCGACTCGTCACTCTTCGCAACAAGCGATGGAGTGTTCGACAGGTTCGCGGTTGCGGGACAGGAAGCGAGAGCCGGCGCACTTGCGGGCAGGCTTCACCACGTCTTCGAGCCGGAGCGGCCTTCAAGCGACGTGACGTTCCGGTCTGACGGCTTCATCCTGGCGCACACCTGCCGCGGCCTTGTAAGACGGGGAGAGTTGTGGGACCGATTCTCATATGGGGACATTTTCGGGGTTCTCCGCGCCGCCGTGATTT
>VYCX01000491.1 GCA_009843725.1 Boseongicola sp. SB0675_bin_26 | reverse complement strand
CAGCCCGAGCCCGCGACCGGCCACACGCACCCAAGAGCCCCGGCGCCCCCAGCGCGCTCGGCCGGAGTGGACGGCGGGCATTGTCGTGGGCGCGGGCCGAGGCACCGAGAACGAGACATGGCTCGTTCCGCGCCGGGCTGAAGCGATCCCGAGTCGGCATGGCGACTGATCCCTGTGGGACCAACGCGTCGTGTCAGGGCATTGGTTTCGGCCCCGAACAATCCGAGCGCGCGACCCTTGGCACGAGATCGGGGCTGCCGACTCTGCCGCATGGCGAAGGAAACTCCGCTCTTGTAGTGAAGAACTCATTGGTAGCCGAATATTATTTAAAATAAGAAAACGATTGATCGCCGCTTGCCTCGTTGCTTTCATTGTGACATCATATGTGATGTTTTTTTTGGGCAAGAGAGTTGTCGTGAAATTCGTTATTGACACGAATGTCGTCGTCGCTGGCTTGCGCAGCCCCGCTGGTGCTTCCGCACGCCTGCTCGGACTGGCCGTGACCGGCGTGTTCACGCCGATCATGTCCGTGCCGCTTGTGCTGGAGTACGAATCCGTGTGCTGCAGGCCGCAGCATCTTTCCGTGTCGGGCCTCAGCGCCAATGATGTCGGTGAGGTGGTCAACGCGCTGTGTGATGCCGGAAAGGAAGTCGTTCCGCATTTCCAGTGGCGCCCGCAGTTGCGAGACCCGAATGACGAAATGGTTCTCGAGGCCGCAGTGAACGGTAGGGCGGACGGGCTCGTCACGTTCAACCCCGGGCACTTCAACGGTCCCGCGCAACGGTTCGGAATCGTGCTGATGACGCCCCAGGATGCACTGAAAAGGATCGGACCATGAAACAGGGTGCCTCGTGAACGTTGCCGCCGCCTGTTGTCCGGACGGACTCCGGAGTGAACCGAACCGACGGGCGGCATGGAAAGACTGAATGAAGCTCTTGCAATCATTGAACGGAAACTGACCATGAAACAGACCTCCTCCTATCCGTTGAGAATGCCGATGTCTCTCAAGAACGCCGTTGCAGAAGTGAGCCGGGAAGAGGGAACCAGCATCAACCAGTTCGTGATCGTCGCCATCGCCGAGAAGCTCGCCGCGCTTCGCACCGAGCGCTTCTTCGCTGAGAGGCGCGGTCTGGCGGACGTGGATGCGGCGCAGCGCATCCTTTTTCGGGATGGCGGACGACCTCCGGACCCGGAAGACCGGCTGCCGCGAGTCGGCGAAAGCGAATGAGTCTCGTCAGATCATCAAGAGGGGCGACGCTTGATGCATGGCGTGACGAACAACGCGTTCTATCGCGCGTGCTTGATCGGCCTCACTGAAGGCGGCCCGCCGAGCCAAGCGCCTGTTTTGTGCGCGCCATGGCCGGGATTGCAGGCGTCATCCTGCCGCTCTTCAGGAGCGGCTTCACGAGGACCGGCCGCGCCTGACGACGCCAAATGAACGCTTGCAACACGGACAGTTACTGGCGGCCAACCGGCTCGTTCCACTCCGCCTCCTTCCCGGGACCATGCGTGCTGCATCGGCGTCAGCGACGCAATGCGCGGATGGCCCGGCGTGGTCTCGGCACCGGGTCGGCGGCCCGAGGTCGGCAAACGGCTCAACGAGCCAAGGCAGACGATGATGGTGGTGAAGAGCGTCGGCAATCACGATCCGTCGCGGTCCTGCAGGATCGAGCTCCTTTCTTTCCGCGGCCCAAGCGACGATTGACGAAACGTCCGTCCAGACCGTAGAAGCGGCCGGTCGCTTGTCACTGCGCTTGTTTGAGCGGGAGCGGCAGGCCGACGAAAGATCAAGTCACTCCAACCGAATTGCGACGGGCTCCACTACAATCGCGGCATTGCAACAATCATCGAGCACACCTTCCAGGACATCATCGAGAAAAGGCATGAAAGGGAAGAGCAAGAAGCCCTTCTGGCCAGCCTGGCTGGTCGCGGGCGACAACGTGGCGCAGCCTGCTGCAATCAAGACGAATACTGCTGGTGGTCTCCGAGGCAGGCGCCGGAGAGACCTACGAGTGCCAAACCCGGGTGGAACGTCTCTTTGCCGCAGGAGAGCCGGCGTTCTTCGTTGAACTGGCCGCATTGGCGACCGGGGAGCTGCGCAGGCAGATGACCTCGGAGCAGGAAGCCCGGCTGGATGCCTGGCTTGCCTCGCAGTCGGATATGGCGACGTTCTTCCTGGACTCGATCGACGAGCTGAAACTGACCAGGGGCTCGTTCGAACTTCTTTGAAGGGATTGGAAAGGGAAATCGCAGGTCAGCTTCACCAGGCGAGGATCGTCATTGCCACCCGACCGATCCCCTTCGACAGGCAGTTCGTCCAAAGAGTGCTTCCTGTCCCTCGCGCGCCTTCCTCGAAGTCCCGCGCAGAGACGTTTGCGGAGACCGCGATGGGCGACCATGAGGAGGATCGCGACGACAGGAGCGAGGACGAGCCGGCGGACTGGCGGACGATGGAATTGATGCCGCTGTCGGACGAACAGGTCTTCGAGTTCTCCCGAGAGCGAGCCGGTCCAGGCAAAATCCACGTCATTCCTCCCGTCAGGAACTCAGGAAGCGCCCGTCCGCCGCCGCACGCGGCGGGAGTCCACGCCGGTCCGCGGCAGACCCGGCTCGGGGAACGCCGTCACGCGGCCTTCGGCAAGGTCGGCGGCCCCGTGACGCAGGACAGCCAGAACCCGGCGCCCCAGCCGAGGTGGATGGCCGCGAGCGCGGCCGGCACGATCAGCGCGGCGG
>VYCX01000375.1 GCA_009843725.1 Boseongicola sp. SB0675_bin_26 | reverse complement strand
AGCCATGCGCCGCGACTAGCGCGGATGGCGGTTTTCAGTCAAGTATATAATCCCCTTTGGATTGACCCACTGGAACACGGCAGCTCCGAGAAAGCTCCCGAACCTTGGCACCTTCGGCAGTTCCCGGTCTTCAAGGGCATCACCTTCCTCGACATGTGCGGTGGCGACCTGCCACGCAAGCCACGACAGGATCGCGACGCCGGTCAGGCGCATCGCGGCCGTGACGCCAGGACCGGCCTCGACGATGAACCGCCCGATGCCCATCGAGGCAAGGAAGATCATCACGGCGAATCCGAACGCGATCCCGAACAGTGCCGGCAGGCCCCGGCGCATGCCCACCGATGCGCCAAGTGCGGTCAGCAGGACGTTGTTGGGTCCGGGCGTTGCGCTGGCCGTCAGGGCGAAGACGGCAAAGCCCGCAAGTTCAGGCATCGCCAAATGCTCCGGTCCCGGGTTCCGGTGTCCACCAGGACGCCCCTGCGTAGTCATAGCCACCCAGTTCGTTCGGCCCCAGGTCGGGATTCCGTGCGGTGGCGTAGTAGACCCGAACCTCCTCTATCAGCCCGTCCGACGTGAAGGAGAACCAGTCGACGCCGCGGAAGTGGACTTTCTGGCGGGGCTTGACGGCGGTCCACTCGGCAACCGCGGCAGGCCCCCTGGCATCCGCCAGACAGCTTTCGATGATCCAGAACGAGCCGTTCTCCTCGGCATCCCGGCGCCATTGCGCAAAGAGGCTCTCGACATCGAGAATCGGCCCGAACATGCCCTTCGGCAGGTAATGCGCGGCATCTGGACGGAAAAGGGACAGAAACGCCTGCCTGTCCCCGCTGTTGCAGGCCTCGAAGTAGGCATTCACGGCCCACTTCAGGTCTTCGCAGGTGACCTCAGCATTGGCAGGTTCCAATGACTGGCGAAGGATGTCAGGGGTGAACTGAATCGGATCCCGTGAAGATCCGACGAGGCTCGTCATCCGGGAGCGAAGCAGTCCATTCGGAAGACCCATGCGAGTGCCGTCCGGTCCTTCTGGCAGGTATCGACGTACCATTTCCTTGGCGGCGGCCAGGTAGGATTCATCAGGAGATGATTCAATTTCGCAGACTTCGCATATGAACTCGCGTGCGATCGCGGGCAGAGCCTCGATGTCGACCGAAAGCCGGCCGTTCTCCCCGATTGCCAGACCCCCCTTCGCTTCCAGGAGCGAGAGCAGGAGCAGCCCGGTGCCGCTGTCGAAATTCCTGTGCCAGTCCGGCTCGCACGGGTACCGGAAGGCGCGGTCGAAGAGGATGAACTCGGCCACCGCTTCGGCATCTGCAAATCTCCGCTCGCGACAGGCCAGCCATGCCTCCAGGTCCACCTTCAGTTCTTCAAGAAGGCCGGTGAACCACCGCGTCTTGATCGACAGATGCTCATCGAACGGACGAACGCCCTGATGATGAAAGTAGTCATGCAGGTACCCCCAGACGCAGCGCGCGAGGTAGGTCGACCGGGCATCGTCTCCGGTTGGATTGAGCGGAGCGACCCCCGATGTCGCCGCGACGACCTTGCGCAGCGTGACTTCGTTGTAGATCCTGTGAAACTTGTTGAAGAAGAAGACAGCATAGGCCTGCCCGTCCAGCGGCGCTTCGGCCTGGATGTTCTCGGGAAAGAAGACGATGTTGTTCCCCGAAACCAGTCCCCGACTCCCGGCCAGAAGATGGCAGGACTGGCAGATGTTCCCTGGATGCGGATAAGTCGAGTAGAGGGATCGGTAGGCGTCGCCGTCCGGCTCCTCGCGCAGCGCAAGGAAACTCTCCATGCGCCAGCCGGCCCGACCGCCATTGGCGAGGCGCAGGGGGCCCGTGAAGAAGAACGGCTCGCCATCCCGGGGCGGTGCCAAGGCGTCGCGGGACCGGCGGAAGTCGGGGCGCTCCTGCAGGCCGGACGCGATCCACTCCCGGAAATCCTCGTCAAGGGCGAGGCCATACTCCTCCTGGCGGAACCGGCGGGCCAGGCGTGCCGCCTCCGGGCCGACCTTGCCTGCAAGAGCTGCGCCTTCGTCACTGAATTCAGTGGCCACGGTCCCGTCGTGCGCCTGCATTGCGCCGAGGGTCTCGACACCGTCGACAAAATCCCGAGGCAGGCAAAGGCTCGTCATCTTCCCGATCCCTTCAGGCATGAACGTGAATCGTGAAGCCCATGGGAACCTCGCCGAAGTCGCGTACGGTATCGAGCCCGTTGGCCCTTGCGGCAGGCAGGGTCGTGACACAGGCATCGACTTCGCCTGCCCGGCACATTCTTGCCGCTTCGGCGTTCGAGCGGGCCAACGTCACCGGGTAGTCGTCCTGCACCAGCGACGAAGGCGCCGGGTGGGTGGCCACCAACGAGAAGTCCTGACGGCCGGTCGGTGCGGCCAGGACCATGTTGAACGTGTTGAACAGGAAGACGTCAGCCAGACGCATCCTTGCCAGGTACGGGAAGACCAGATTGTGAAGACCCGGATACACGACGCAGCCGAGGATCGCGGTCTTGGGCTCCTCGAGCGCCAGGGTCATGGCGTCTTCCAGCGTCTGGTGCAGCTCTATGTCCGAATTTGGCGCGTGTGCGGCGGCCCAATGCCGGGCCGCAGCCTCGCAATTGGTTCCTGTTGGCCCCAAGGTCCGGATGCGATCTATTGCCAGGAGTTCGGAAGTCTCAGGCGGCGCGTTCATCAGGGGTCTCCAGCCGGGCAGGTGGCGAGGATGTGAGGGAGCGATAGTTCTCGGCGATCCGACGTGTCAGCGGACCCGGTGCGAAGGCAACATCATCGATGCGACGGACCGGCATGATCTCGTACGCGGTGCCCGTGAGAAACACCTCGTCGGCGTTCTTCAGGGTTGCCGGATCAATGTCGCGTTCCTCGAAGCACAGGTCGGGCGGCAAGTGGTTGATCACCACTTGCCGGGTAATGCCGTTGAGAATTCCTTTCGGGCGCGGGGTGAGCAGCGTGCCGGCCCACAACGCGAAAATGTTGGCGCCGCTGGCTTCGG
Source organism: Boseongicola sp. SB0675_bin_26 (assembly GCA_009843725.1). Classification (GTDB taxonomy): domain Bacteria; phylum Pseudomonadota; class Alphaproteobacteria; order Rhodobacterales; family Rhodobacteraceae; genus JAJEFO01. The sequence continues at coordinate 17,978 of VYCX01000375.1, read as the reverse complement.
CAACGAAGCCGTCGTGAGTCAGCATCAGCGCGTCGTCGAATCCGGCGGTCGCCGCATGGTGCCGGTTGATGCAACCCGCGAGGTAGCCTGCAGACGCCTTCGCTTCCGACGGAAAGCAGGATTCCGGCGGCCGGCGGTATGGCACGCGGGTCGTGAGCGATATGCCCTCGCGGGTTCCTGCGTCGCCGAAGAGATTTGACCAGTCCCAGACCAGAACGCCGAATCGCGTGGAATTGGTCGGCGCGAACACCCCGAGATCCGGTCCGCCGTTGAAGATCAATGGGCGGATGTATGAATCCTTCAGGCCGCTGCGTGCGATCGTCTCTTCGATTGTCTCCGTGCATCGGGCTTCGTCGAGATCGCATCGAAGACCGACGATCTCGGCGGAGCGAAGCAATCGGCTGACATGGGCGCCGAGCATGAATGCCCGCCCGTTGTAGGCACGGACGCCCTCGAAGACGGAGCTGGCGTAGTGCAGCGCATGAACCTGAAGGATGCCGGCCTCCTTCGTGTCGATGAAGTCGCCGTCAAGAAATGCAGACGCGCAGTCGGTCATGAAGGCGCCCCTGCGCAGATCGAACGAAATTGAGTTTTGGACATCCACAGTACGTAGCGGGCAGGCACCGGCTGCACACAGTTTGCTGCGGCGTGGCAAAAAACCATCCTCTTCATTTTCCTTGTCCACGAATCCGCATCTTCTGGACCTGGCACAACACGGTTCCGCCTTCACTTGCTTTGGGCATGATTTCGGCCGGATAGTGAACGCAGCTCAACTTGAAGGCATAGGGAAAGGCGATCATGTGGGATGCGCCAACCTATGGACCGACGCATCTGCCATGGGCTGTGAAACACGGTTCAGGCCACGAATCAAAAAAAGACGCTGAAATACATCGCAGACCGAAGTAAGCGACCCCTCGGTGCAGACATTGGAATTGCTCATGGAGAGGTGCATGGTTCGTAACGACATTGGTGTAGTCTAAATCGACAGCTTTTGTGGCAGCATTGCAGACGTTTTCGCGACATCAGACTTGGTTTTGCTTGCGGACTGAGGCCGCAAATCCAAATCCTGTCAGTTCGTAATTCGTTCAGAACAATGAATTCATGACCCTCTCCTTTGCCTCCGCAGGCGTGCTCGATTTCACGGTCGTTCCGGCATCTCTTGAAGATGCTCAGCAGAGCAACCTTGCGTGACTACACATCTGAGGCGTAAGGGCGCTTGACGCAAATTAAACTTCGTTACGGCACATAAGAATGACTTCTCAAGTTGATCCTAACCGTACGCTAAATTGGCAACTTGTTCGCCGTTGGAGGCGTCCCTTCCCAGTGGATGCGGGTTCGGCCCGACGATTGCCGAATTTGCCGCTGACGAACAACCACTGCACGCCACGGTTCATCACGGACCCGAAGGAGCTGAGCCAGGCCGGGCTCATTGACCGGCAGATCATGAACTGCGGAGCGGCTCCTGCCTATTCGGCTAAGTCGCGACCGCGGACACTCTGACGGCGGCTACGTGTTCGTTGCAAGGAGCGATACGCCCGGTTCACTGGATGTACCATGCAAGACCTCGCATCAATCCTGCGTCAATTCCTTACCCAACAAGTCGGCTTGAGTGGCAGCCGGTAGCAACACTTGTTTGACACACACGTGGGCCTAGTCTAGCCTGACCCTGCCAACAAACAAGAGTGCTCCGCCATTTGGCGGGTCACCTGCTGAATACAATAGCCATCCAGCGGCATGGGAGTAGCTACTCGTGCCGGGCGAATAGGCAGGACACGTTCGCACTCTTGTACGTTGGCAACGGCCCGCTTCATGCGTGGATGCATGCCAATTGCCGGAGTGCCAAAAAATGACAAAGACGTACGAAGCCATAATTCGCCTTGAAGAGTGCGGAATTCAGAAGGTTTCCGTCGACGCGGACAGCCCCTTGGACGCCAAGAGGAAGATTGAGGCGCTGCATGGTGCGGACTGCATTCTGACTGGACCTCTCCTTCGATAACCTATCTTGCTCGTGTCCGGACATCAACAATTGAACGTTCAAATGGGACGACGTTCTCCGTCAATAGAAGATTGATGGGCTCTTCGCTTTTCTCTTGAGTGTCAAGGATTGGCCAACCTCCAAAGCTGACTAATATCACGGTTAGTGTCGGCTTGCGCGCCGACGCTAGGATGGATTGAACGAAATTGCCAGCAGCATGAGATCCAATCTTTGTCGTTCCAAGGCCCGTTGACAATCGAGTCGCGCTTTGGGCGGGCCGATGCCAACTGCGCCGCAACGCACGCCGAAAAGGCGGCACAGGCATGACGGGCAGTTGGCAAGATGAACGTAGACAGGACGGTGCTGACCGACGCCATGTGGGCGCGGATCGCGCCCATGCTGCCCGGCAAGGCGACCGATCCCGGCGTCACCGCGGCGGACAACCGGCAGTTCCTCGATGCGGCGCTCTGGCGGTTCCGCACGAGATCGCCCTGGCGCGATGTCCCGGAGCGCTTCGGCATCTGGAACAGCGTGTTCAGGAGGTTCCGCCGCTGGGCGCTTTCAGGTGTTTTCGAGCGTGCTCTTGACGCCCTGTCAGAGGAGTTCGACCTCGCGCACGTGTTCGTTGACGGCACGATCGTCCAGGCTCATCAGCAGGCGTCGGGTGCTAAGGGTGGACCGGAAGGCGGGGGATCGGACACTCGCGGGGCGGCTTGACGAGCAAGATCGTGGCGGTCGTGGACGCGCTCGGCTGCCTGGCCCGCTTCGTGATCCTACCCGGCCAAGCGCACGACCTTGCTGGAGTGCCGGATCTTCTCAAGGGCCTTCGGTTCGGGGCCCTGATCGCGGACAGGGCGTTCGACGCTGACTGGCTGCTCGAAGAGGTGGAGGGACGTGGCGCGGTTCCGGTGATTCCCCCGAAGAGGAGCCGCGCGGCGTCCCAGGACCACGACCGGGAGATGTACAAGTGGCGACACCAGGTCGAGAACTTCTTCGCGAGAATCAAGGAGTTCCGGGCGGTGGCGACGCGGTACGACAAGACCGGCGAGAGCTTCTCGGCAGGAACTCATCTCGTCGCCGGCGTGATCGCGGCAACATGATTGTCAACGGGCCCTAGTTCATGTCATGGCTGGAGCATGATTCTGGAACTTGGAAGCACTATAGGACATAGATTTAGTGCCATTTTTCCTCGCGGTATTGCAATACACTAGATGTATCCCGAGCCTGCCCCAGCAATAAGTTGGATGGAGAAAAAGGTGAACAAAACCCCGCTAAAGAGATCGACCCAATGACCTCTATGTTGATACCACGCGATCATGCCATGAGACGAGAACACTAGCGCGTAACCGCAAAAGACCATTACGCCCATGATCCAGCAGCCGGCCACTACCAGAAATGGCAAGAGAGGCGCCGCGCTACCTGGCTCCAGTACGATGGCGATCATCGCCGACCATGCGAGAGCGGACTTCGGGTTTGCCAGATGGATGGCAAGCCCTTGCAAGTAATGGCCAAGATCGGATTGAACCGAATCTCCGCTGGGAACTGCAATACCGATCCATGCACGCCAAAACGAGCGAAAGGCGCGATATGCGAGGAATCCGATGTAGAGTCCTCCGAACACAACGATTGCAGCAGTAATGCCCCTGTATATGGCGATCAGGATTGACAGGCCAGAGGCCGCGACCAGTCCCCAGAACAAAGAAGCAGTAATCACGCCCGTTGCCACCCGCAAGCCGGCGCTTCGGCCCGAACGCATGGCAACGGACATGATGGCCAGATTGCCTGGGCCCGGACTCATGGTTGCAACTAGGTAGACGGCCACGGCGGAACCGATATTGCCTAGGAACGGACTGATTTCCATGATTCCAAACCCCTTTTGTCAGTTGAAGATGGCTAGCTAGGGAAGCCCATTGCCTCATGGCCCGGGACACAATCCCGATTCGAGCAATAGTTGCACTCCCTCCTCAACTTCGAAATCCGAGAGAGGCATGAGCGGTCGCCGCGGTTCACCGGCGGGTAGACCGAGGGCGTTCATCACTCCCTTGATGGCAATGGGGCTGCGAAACCCGTAGAGGAAATGCATGATCGGCAATATACGGAAATATGCGGCCCTAAAGGCCGAAAGGTCGGTGTCGACCCCCCATGGCTTTGCCAATTGCGCAAATTCAGAGGGAATGAGATTGCCGGTCGCATTGGCGATGCCGCGAGCGCCAAGTGCCATCGAAGTGACGAGGATATCTTGTTCCGGGCTGTCGTCGGCAAGGAAGGTGACGGGTGGGTCCTCTTTCAGGATCAATCCAATCTGGCCAGTACGTGGCGTGCCTTCCTTGTGAAGGACATAGCGGGGGTCAGAAAGGATGCGCAGAGCGCTATTTGCATCAAGGTCGGTCAGGAGACGGGCGGGATTGTTGAAGACACCGAGTGGGATAGTTGCACGATCACTGACATCGCGGAAATAGCCGATGGCTTGTTCCTGGTCCGGGCCGACATTCGGTGGCAAGGTGATGACGGCAGCGTCGGCGTCGTACGCGGCCGCGACCGCGACCTTGGCGATTGTGCCCTCGGTCGAATTGCCGGTGCAGCCGTAGACAAAGTTCATGCCGGGTGGCTGCATGGCGCGGGTACGCCTGATAATGGTCTCGTGTTCCAAGTCGGACAGCACCGAACCTTCGCCAGCAACGCCCATGAAGAAGAGAGAGCGAGTGCCACCTTCCTGATGGTATTCGATAAGGGTCTTCACGGCGCCGAAATCGATGGCACCGTCGGCACAGAACGGGGTCACCATCGCCACCATGGATCCGTCGAATTGCTCCGTTCTAGACTCTGTCACTTTCGGCCCCTTTCATCCTCGTGCACCTCTGGCCGCGCGATCCATCGTCGAAGAACACAGTTCAAGGACGTCGGCAGTTCGTGCAAGCATCTCATCGATCTCGGCATCGGTGGCGATGAATGGCGGGGCAAAGAGGATATGGCACCCTTCCTGCCCATCCGCCGTTCCAGACCCTGGATAAAGCAGCAGATTGCGATCAAAGCCCGCGAGTTTGAAAGCCTCGGCAACAGACGCACCATCAGGCATCGGTACCTTGGTGGCCTTGTCGGCCACGAATTCCATGCCAAGAAAGAGACCCCTGCCGCGCACGTCGCCGATGAACGGGTTATGGTCCGCGAGCATTTCGAGCCCCGACCGTAACCGCTCTCCTTGACGGTTTACCGCCTCGATCAGGCAGTCTTCGGCAATCGTCTTTTGAACTTCCAGTGCTACCGCACAGGCGAACGGGTGATTCACGTGCGTTTGACCGTTCTGAAGCACACCAGAACCATGCTCCAGAGCCGAATAGATATGCGGCGCGATCATGTAGCCCGAAATCGGTTGATATCCCGCCGCAAGGCCCTTGCCGATGGCGATGATGTCAGGCGTCATCCCGTCAGCCTGATGGGAATAGAGATGGCCGGTGCGGCCCATGCCTGACATTACATCGTCAAGGATGACCAGAACGCCATGGCGGTCACAGACTTCGCGAATAGCCCTGAAGTACCCAGGGACGGCAGGCACCGCACCATTCGTCGACCCGACCACCGGTTCAGCCACGAACGCCGCAACGGATCCGGCCCCTAGAGACAAGAGCGTTTCGTCCAGCTCGCGTGCCAGCCTGGCGACATAGGCATCATCCGATTCGTCTTCGCGCTTGTCGCGATACGCATTGCAAGGTGATACGAACTCGACATTTGGCAGGAGAGATTCGAACACGCCTCGGCGCATCGGATTGTGTGAAAGGCCCAGCGTGCCCAACGTGCTGCCATGATAGCTTCGTCGACGCGAAATGAATCGCTGGCGGCTCGGTTCGCCGCGTTCGCAGTGATACTGATAGGCCACCTTGATAGCCAGTTCCATGGCTTCGGACCCACCTGACAGAAATTGCACGTGCGACAGGCCGGGCCCGGCCCGGTCGACAAGAAATTGCGCCAGTTCCTCCGCTGCGTCGCAGGTAAAGCTGCCAGCATGGGCCCAAGCGGTCCTTTGCGCCTCACGCGCCATGGCTGCGCGGATACGCGGATGGCGGTGGCCGAGGCTCGATACAACGACACCACCACACGTGTCTAGAATTGGACCGCGCCCTTCTGCGTGAAGCCAAACACCGTCCCCGCCCGTCAAGCGGACCGGGGTCTTTGAAAGTGTCTTGTAGATGGTTGCTGACATGGTACGTGTCATTTCGACGAGCGGGTGATGTCGATCGGCAAGTCCCAAGCCGTCACGCCATTGTGAAAGACGCGCTCATAGCGGCCGATTCCGAAGGCTCGGCGTACGAACCAGACTGGAATGAAGACCATGATGTACAGTACTGCACTGATGATTTTGGCCATGTCTCTGTATTTCCCAAGTTATTTCAATCAAGCGCGATTTCGCTACGCCAGTCGATGTCGTTCTCAAGCGGCGGCTGTTCTTGCTTGCGCAGCACGCAGGTGCCCAGCACGAGGACATCGATGTTTGTGCGCATAAAGCAAGTATAGGCCTCTTCCGGCGTGCAGACGATGGGTTCACCCCTAACGTTGAATGAGGTGTTGACTAGCACTGGGCAGTCTGTCCTTTCCCGGAAAGCCTGCAACAGGCGCGCAAATCTGGGATTTGTTTCCTCATGTACGGTCTGGACACGTGCAGAATTGTCCACATGGGTGATCGCTGGCAGTTTTGACCGCACTTCGTTGATTGAGCCCAGCCCACGCAACTTCGTATCAGTCAGCAATTTGTCGCAGACCGGGGATACAATTAGCATGTAGGGGCTGCTCTGCATCACGTCAAAATAATCCTGGCTGCATTCGGACAGAACGACTGGAGCGAAAGGTCGGAAAGATTCGCGGAACTTGATCTTGAGATTCATCGTCTTCTGCATCTCGACGTTCCGCGAATCACCGATAATCGACCGAGCGCCCAATGCGCGTGGTCCAAATTCCATGCGCCCTTGGAACCAGCCCACAACCTCACCGTCGGCGAGGTGCTTGGCCACTAGGGTGAGCATGTCCTGTTCTGTCAGTTGGGAGAATGGCGCACCACGCCCGTCGAGGAAGTCAATGACCTCGGCATCAGTGAATTCCGGACCAAGATAGGCGCCCTGCATCGCGTCGGCGTGGTTGGCCAGACGGATTGGGCGGGCCCTTGAGTATCGGGCATCTTGATCCAGCGCAACGCCCAAGGCGCATCCGGCATCGCCTGCGGCAGGTTGAACCCAGATCTCCGAAAATATGCCTGCGCGAGAGAGTTCTCCATTGGCGACGCAGTTCAGTGCGACGCCCCCGGCCAAGCACAGTTTGTTCTCTCCCGTCATTTCCTTTGCCGCGCGGGCAAGGCCCAGAACCACATCTTTTGTCACAAGCTGTACCGAAGCGGCGAGATCGCAATCGTCCTGCGTCAACTCTCCTTCGGAATGGCGTCGCGGACGACCGAACAGCTCTTCAAAGCGCTCGTCGACCATGCGTTGGCCTCCCAGAAAGGCAAAATGCCTCATGTTCAATGAGAACGACCCGTCATCGCGAACATCAATCAGGGAATCCCGGATCTTGTCGGCGTAAATCGGGTCGCCATAAGGGGCGAGGCCCATCAGCTTGTATTCGCCGGAGTCCACCTTGAAGCCGCAGAAATACGTGAACGCGGAATAGAGCAGTCCCAGCGAATGCGGATAGGAAATGGAATTCACCAGTGTCAGTTCTGTTCCGCGGCCAGACCAGATGGTTGTAGTATGCCATTCACCCACACCGTCGATGCACAACACTGCGGCGCGGTCAAACGGAGATGGATAAAATGCAGATGCGGCGTGTGACCGATGGTGGGTGCCGCAGTGGATTTCTTTCGGGGGTTGGCCCTTTCCCAATCTTGACAGTTCGTCGCGAATCTTTGCCGTTGGCCACGCCTTCCAGCGGACCCACTCCGGAAACACATTGGTGAATGCGCGCAACCCGCCCGGCCCGGCGCTGGCAAAGGAGGACAGAGTTCGGCGCAGTTTCTGGGCCGGATCCTCGTAATAGCTGACGGTGGTGAGATCGTTCAGTTCGATTCCGGCAAGGTCGATGCAATATCGAACGGCGTCGGCAGGAAAGCCGTTGTCATGGCGCCTGCGGCTGAAGCGTTCCTGCTGTGCCGCGGCAAGGATGCGCCCTTCGGACACCAAAGCGGCCGCGCTGTCGTGGTAATAGGCCGACAATCCCAGATGAAAATTTGTCATTCAACAACTTCCAGGCGCTAGCGGATGATGCAGGAGAGGCGCACGTGCCTGCCGCGCCTTGGCCTCCGGCGACGTCCTGGCAAAGAAGTCAAGGTTCTCTGGATCATCCACAATTGGAGCAAGGGATTCATAACCTAGCCGAATCCGCGCCCAGGACTGATCTGCCGGAATCAACTCCTGCGTGGTCTGCATATAGGCGTTGATCGCATCTGCGGCCCACGCCGAATGCCCGGTCGAGACATTGTCGATTGTGTTGTGCAGATCCACAAATGTCGTCGGAAAGCCATAGTGTTTCAGAGATTTCCGCGCGTTGCGATAGGCGCCACCCACCCCGGAAAGTTCCATTGCCAAGTTCATGCCAAGGATTTCCGGACGCAACGAAATCGGCTGCTTGCCAAGGCAAAGCCAATACACTGGCAGTCTGAACGACGCTTCGCGCAGGCGCTTGTCGTTGGCAAAGGCGCGACTGCCGGTTGGCGGCAAAGCTATATCCATCGCGGCCAGCACATCGCGGTAGATCTTGGGATGGTTGATCTTCCACTGGCCATTGCCCAATTCGTCCCAATACGTTTCGAACAATGCGGCACCCACGCGGCTGGCGGCCAACGAAGCTTCGGTGAAGCCTTGAATCCACGCGCCGTCGATTAGCGTCAGCGGCGCCAGTTGCAGCGTTTGGTCAACAATTGTCGACCGGTCCGGCACTTCTTGATCTTTCGAGGATTCATACGCATCGGCATGGGAATCGTGCGACGCCAACAACCATTCTCGCAATTCGCCTGGCCTCCACTCTCGCGGGAGCGATCTGTCGGACTTGTCAACCGATTCCTGAGACTGCTCTAGCCAAAAGGCGCAATAGTCATGGGCGAACTGGCGTGTACGTGGATGCAACGCACGGCCTTGCAGCAGGTGGTAGGCGCTGCGTATATCCGACGGTCGGGTGCCCAGCCCCAGATCGCCGCCGCACACTTTGCGGTAGTCATGCCGCAGCCTTACCTGGGCTGGCAAATCGGCAGCCGCATCAACGCTGTCGGCACCATCCTTGAGAGATTCGATCCAGCGGTGGATGATGCTGACATCCGAACTAGTGAAGATGCGGAACATCATGCCATCTTCTCGCAGCAGTCCGCTAATGAGAAGGCTTCGCTCAGGCTTGTCTGGACGCACAAGCTTGCTGCGTCCGAGTGCGTCGACAAGCGGCATAGGATCGTTCTGGGCCGCTTCGAACCAGTCTGACAGCGCGCGACCTTCAAGCATGAAGTCGCCATGATAGACTCGGGCTTCGCGCGCCCGGTCCTGAACCAGAATGGCCATGGCCAGTCGAGGATTTCGCATGGATCGCACAATTGCAAACAATAGGGCGTCCAAATCAGCAAACAGCGTATTGTACAGAGCAATCCCGTGCGCAATCCGCATTCGCGCTTCCGGATCTTGACCAATTGAATTTACGATTTCAATTTCATGAGCTGCCAGATCGGTGCCGACATCCATCGCCGCACCGCGTCCACGCCCAAGATCGAGATTCACCCAGCGATCGTCTGTTCTGGAAGGCATTTTCCAGGCGGGCAACAGCCCCATTGTCCGCCAAGCCAGATCGAGACCTATCAGTTCGCAATCGAAAGCGTCACTGCGCCTGCTCATGGCGTAGATGAGGGCTGGCAGACGAAAACATCCGTCGCGAATTGAACGCTGATTCGAAAGCTCCTTCAGGCTGCCCGTGATCGATGTTAGGCCATGGTCGCGAGCAATGTCGCGGAATCGGTCAAAGCGCCATCGCTCCGCTGCACCCGCGCCAAGGTCATCTGCCAGAAGCGCCATCAGCCGCAGGTTCGGCGGGTCTTCAAAGACGCCAGGCGCACTGAGGCCTTGCAGGGCCGCACCAGCGGCAGCTGCCATCGGCGCCGTCTGCTCGATCAGAGTACGCAGCACTTCGGCATGCGCATCGCTTTCTGCATCCGGCAATTCCGATTTCCATTTCTCTGTCGCTTGAACTGAAGAGGCGCGCAGCAAAGCCAAGCCTTGCGCGACGTCCAAACCGTCCTGCGGACAGGACGGCAACAGGCTGCGCACGTTGTCGGCGTCCAGGAATACTTCCGGATTGCTGGAATAGCTGAATATATCACGCCACATCCTGCGTCCCTTCAAACTCGAGTGCCGCCCACTTTTCCGACTCAGAACATCGGATAGATCGAGGCGTCTTCTTTTTTCCTCCGCTTGGACTTGATCCCGATGAGGCGCTTGAAAAATCGGATGATGCCGATCATGGAGAACCCTCCGTTTCGTTGACGAGGTTGACCAGCAGGCGCGACACGACATCATGCCCTTGGTCTGTGAAGTGGATACGGTCGACAAACAGCCAAAAATCATCGGCGATGGCTGCCCGGATGTGCGACGTCAAGTCAATAAATGGAACGTCTAAGGCCTTGGCACCCTCGTACAGACGGTCTCGGTATGATACGTAGGCGCCGTGTGCCAGGATGTCGCCGTATTGCTCGGCAAATCCGCCCTGTTTCTCGCGTGCCAAGAACAGGATTTCCTCCTCGGGTGATCCTGTCTTCCGAACCCAATTCGCCAAAGGCTGCAAGACGAATGTCAGCTTCGCGCCCATCTGGACGCACATCGCATGCCAGTTAGCGAGGTTTCGCAATGTCAGTGTCACGGCATAGTCGATCTGCTCTCCAAGCGATGGCAACTCGTCCTCGGATTCCCGCGCGTCACCTGCGTTGAGCCATTTCGAGAAGCGCGATTGCTTCTTCTTCCGCATCGCGTCGAAAAATTCATTGCACATGAAAAACGCGCCGTGCTCCATCCGAAGCCGCTTCGGCAATCGCGCAAGGCCCAGATCGTTGAACCCAGACAGCAGGATCACCCTTTCGACCTTGGGCAATTGGTGGCGATGCAAGGAAAACAAGATCATCTCTTGCGTAGAATTGAGACTGCGCCCACCGAAATTCATCCATGGAACGCCACTCGAGTCGTGTTCGCTTAATCTCGAAGCCAATGTGTGGAGGTCGGCACTGGCACCGATTCCAAATGCTGTTGAACTTCCCGCGATTACGCGACAAACATCTATTCCATTCCAGTCGGTCACCGAATATTGCTGCCCACGCTGCATGGAATAGCGAAATCCACTACCGTCCGTATTGACAACATCCGATCTGTAGTTGAACGGATGGAAATACATTGTGTAGGGTAGCCAGTTGATGTTACCACTATCTGCAAACTCGCGCGAGTATGAGTCCATGTAAGGCGTAAGCTTCTTGATCGGATCCATTTTTTTGCCATAAGTTTGGTTTAAGTTTCGAAACCTCGCCGTTGGAATCTTTCAGGTCCGCTATGGGAGCGCGATCGGAGTAGTTTGGGAAATTTCATCGAGGCGTTGCATGTTAGTCATCCTGTCTACGCGTCATGGCGAAATGCTGCCTGTGATACTCCCAAACCAGCTTCAATTCTTGCCAAAGAGCTTCCTGGTGCGATGCTCCAATTCGAGAACTCCCATCCAATTGGAATCGATCACATCTGTCTCACTACGATCACGTCCACAGCAGAAGAACTTTCGTCGCGTGGCTGTCGCTGCATTTGCAGGAAGGGAGCATTTCTTGCAAATTAGATTTAGTTAAGACGGATTAGAAGAACTGTTCCCAAATGTCCGAGCCGCTCTGCAAAGGGAAAGGAGGGCGACTTGATTGCACGCGAACCTCCGTCTGGTTCCAAACTTCAGGCGAACGTGGTCATCGTCGTACACGCGCCCACCTTTCGAATTACTCTGCACGGCCTGTCATTGATCTTGCTTCCTCCTCACAAATTGCCTGTCTTCTCCTTCCGTACGGACGGTCGGCAGTCGTTGCTACTAGACGGTTCCTTTCCTGTGCCCTCTTGTAGACGCTGCTTTCGAGCAGCCTTCCGTGACATGCCGGTAGGTGCTGCGAGGGGATCCCTGGAAAGAGATGGTGGATCAGGTGGTAACAGTCGTTGCGAGGGAAGAGCAGCCACCTCAGCGCCAACGGCAGAACGGCGTTCCTGGCCGTGTGAAGACTGTCGACAGCGCTCCACAAGCCAGCATGGTCGACGCAGTCGGTCCAGTAATTTATCGCCGGAAGCAGCCAGAACCACGGCAGGAGGAATAACACGGTTGCAGATACCGGATCCACAGCCGCCCAGCAGCAGGCCGCGAACAGGATGGCTAGCTTCATGGCCGCAGCAAACGCACCGTCGCGCATAGAAAGGTCGGGCTTTGCATAGACCGGAAGGTGCAGTCCGACGACGGGGGTCACGATGTGCCGGAGCAGCGTGCGCGCGGTCAGCGGCGCTTCGAACCGGTAGACCTGGATTCCCTTGAAGTCGAGATCTCTCTCATGATCGCCGAGGTGGCTGTGATGGGTCAGGTGTGCTCTACGGTACGCCCGGAACGAGCCGAGGGTCAGTGCCGCGGCGATCGTGCCGAACGTCTCGTTGCACGCGTGGTCTTGCGCAAATGTGGCGTGGGAGCATTCGTGCACGATGTTGTTGAGGCCCCGCAGCCGGGTGGCAATGAACGCGGCGGCGGCGGCGGCGGCGGCGATGCCTGCGCCGGTCCCGGAACTGGCAAGCTGGGCGCCAAGCGCCATTGCGAAGGCGGTCTGCAGGAGGTACGAGGCCAGGACCAGCCCCGCCCGGGCACGTGACTGCCGGGGAAGCCCCTTGAAGCGGGGCAGGAATTCTCTTCTGATTGCGTTGCCGGACATGCTGGCCTCCGAGTGGTTGGGAGAAGGTGACCGGCAGATCGACTAGACATCATTTTCGTTCGGTGGCATTGAAATCCGTAACCAGACTTTAGGGATTCTGATGAAATACCTGTCCTACGAGCTTCTTGACGCGCTGTCCGCCGTGGTCCGGAATGGTTCCTTCGCCGCCGCAGCCGAGCATCTGGGGATTTCCCAGTCCGCCGTGTCCCAACGGGTCAAGTTGCTCGAGGAGCGCGCCGGGACGCCTCTCGTCCTGCGCGGGCGCCCCTGCGGCGCCACGCATGCCGGCACGCTGCTCTGCCGGCATCTCGACGACGTAAGGCTGCTGGAGCATGATCTCCTCTCGGCCCTTCCGCAGGTGAACGGGGCGGTGTCCGGGCGGTCGGCGACGGTGCGACTGGCGGTGAACTCGGACAGCCTCGCGAGCTGGTTTCCGGAGGTGGTGTGCCAGGCGAGCCTTGAACTGGGCCTGCGGCTGGAGGTCGTGCGCGACGACCAGGAGCACACGGTCGACATGCTCAGGTCCGGAGACGCAATGGCCGTGGTGACCACGGAAGGCGCGCGCATCAACGGGTTCCGCAAGACCGCTCTCGGTACGCTTGAATTCCTCCCCGTCTGCGCGCCGCAGTTTTATTCCGAGCATTTCACGGGTGGCGTCATGTCGGAGGCACTGTCGCGGGCGCCCTGCCTCGCGTTCGACAGCAAGGACCGCCTGCTGCATGGCTGGGCGCATGCCCTGCTCGGCGAAAAGGTCCAGCTGAACAGCCACTGGCTTCCGGACCTGCGCGGTCAGATCAGCGTCCTCGCCGCAGGCGGCGCCTGGGGGATGATGCCAAAACATCTCGTTTCCGAGGAACTGGATGCCGGGACGCTGCGGGAACTGGTACAGGACAGCCCGTTCCCGATCCCGCTCTACTGGCAGTACAGCGCCAACTCGGGAAGGGCCCTGCGGGACCTCGCCGGAATCGTGCGACGAACGGCGCACCGCATGCTCCAGGCGGCCAACTAGCGACAGACCGCGGACAGGCTTGGCTCGGAACGGGACGAAAAGGCGGAGAGGGAGAAAGATCCGGAGCCGTCGCCGTCAAGCACAGACAGACAGGTCCGGGACAAGGCGAGCGAAGCTAGACCTGTTGAAGCCCGAGTTGCTTCGTCCCGGATGTCTCGATGCTGTGCCGGACATTCCTGTCTACGTTTCCGGGTAGTGGCCGGATCATCGCCGGGCAGGTTCGGGCGTTCCACGACCCGAAATGCGTGGCTTGATCGTTGATTTCCAATCCAAACCTTTCCAGGTACCAAAAAATGCCGTCCGGTCCTGATGGTCGGACGGCGTTCCGTATCATCCTGAAGTCCCATCATCATGGTGACACGGGCACCGAGCGCAATTCTGTTATCAGTTCACGCTCGCCGCGAGAATGTTGCCGCGATTGCGTGGCGCGAGGCAAAGCGCCTCTCCTTTCCTGCCCCGTCCACGGCCACTGCTTCCACACGCCCGCCAGCCCAGACGATTGCAGCCGCTACAGGCTCCTGGTCCGAGCCGCCCGCGATCGGTACCGCGAAGCGTCAGCGCCGCTTGAGCTTCCGCCGGACGGCCTTCCACGCATCTGGCTTGCGCCTTGGCAAGCCATTGTTTCGTCCGGCATCACTTCAATCTTGTACCGACGTACGCATTCAAAATGTCGCAAAGGACGGTCCTAGACGAGCTGTCCTTTCCTCTCGCAAGGGTGCCTGGATGCACTCACGTGTCCAACTGCGAGACCCGCCCTTGCCTGCTGGACTGCGCAACTTCGAATTTCCTGACCATGCCCGGTTCTATGGTCCTCGTCGGCGACTGGTACATGCTCGGGACAAGGACAATGCGTTGGTTTGAGTTCCGGAACCGATAAAGGACGCTTCCGCTTGACCTCAAAAATCCCCCCGTCATGAATTCGGCCGATCGGCGTTACATGATTCGTTGGGTGTTTCGTGCTTTCTGGAAATCGGGCAGTGTATATCATTGTGAGACGGCATGTCCGGGGCAGGTGCCATCCTGACCTTCGAGAAGCGCGCGCCGCTTCTGATGGCCTCGCACGAGCGCGCGGTGGAATCGCTGGGAATGCGGCGCCAAATGATGCGAACGACTTCGGGCGTGTTTCCCTTGGTCTCCGCGTTGGTCCTGACTCGAACGGCGGCTTGCAGCTGGACAGCCCTCGAAACGTACATGCATTCGTAGGGCTTGCGGCGGAACCGGAGCAGGACGAAAAGCAGGAGCGGACTCAAGTACGCGAAGAACTTGACCGGTTCAGCCACGATACCGAAGTCCCTTCTGAAGTTATTTTGGGCGCCGTGCGGCATGGCTGTGGCACCACGGATTTTTTCCATCTGCGAGAAGTTGCTGAAAGCCAGACTGACGAGGTCGTTGGCGCGCGGAAGAGAGATGAGCGTCCGCAATCCAGCCAGCTGCAGGCCGTTCCGCCCGCGCTGACCCTGATGCGTTCTCGAACAAATGAAGCATGTGCCCGAATGCAACTGCCGCGAAATCTCATCTTTCGCCCTCTTTCTGCGCCGGCGCAACTCGGGCACTCATGATGGCTGGTGGAACGGCTCGCGCCCATGCCGCAACTTGCAACGGGACCATAAGTCCTAGGCGGGAACGGGTCTGCATCTGTCTCCTTATCGCCTCGACCGTCCTGACGATGTTGGCGACGGATTTCTACATTCCCAGCTTGCCAAGCATTGCCGAGGAGTTTCGGGTCGACGAACGGACGACTGCACTCACAATGAGCTACAATTTGCTCGGCATCTTGCTTGGGCAGGCCATTGCTGGCCCGCTTTCGGACTTCCTTGGCCGCTGGCGGGTATTCTATCTCGGCGTCGCCGGGTTCGCGATGTCCAGCGCGATTTGCGCGATGGCGGCATCGCTGGAAGCGCTGATCCTGTTTCGGGCGATCCAAGGGCTTGCTTCGCTGTGCGGCGGAGCCATCGCGCTCGCGCTGATCAATGATCTATTCGATGACATAAAGCGCGTCCGGGTCATGAGCCTTTATGGAGTTGCAGGAAGCGTATCGCCAATCATTGGTCCCGGCATAGGCGGCCTGTTTGAGCTTCTTTTGTCTTGGCGTTTCGGCTTTGTCGCGCTCTCGATCTGTTCGGCGGCACTCATTGTCGTCGCTCTGATTGCTCGTCCAGAGGAACCCACTCATGTCCAGTCGGCGTCGTTCGGGGGAATGTTTGCCGCAGCCAAGGACCTGCGAACCGTCATCTTCGCGCTCCCTTGCTTTTGGATCCTGAGCGGAGTGTTTGCGTTCTTGACTGCTGGACCTTTCATTGTCGTGAATTCCCTGAATCATTCGACCTTCGAATTCGCGATTCTGGCATCCGTCGTAGCAATAGGTGTGATGCTTGGAAGTTACATCACCGGGCGAATGGCTCACTTGCGAGCACCATTCCAAGTTTGTGTTTGGGGCGTGGCTGCGCTTGCAGCGGGAGGCCTTCTCGTCGTCACTGGCTTTCTCCTGGAGTTTGGCGGCAGCCTCACGCTTCTTGTATTGGGTGCAGGAATATTCGTCTTCAACGCGGGCGAGGGCATGCTCCTTGCCACGCTCCCGACGCTGGCCCTGTCTCATGTGGAGCAGAACAAGGGAAGTGCCGCGACAATCGTGAGCTTGAGCTTTTTGTCCGGGGCCTTGTGCGGTGCTGTTCTTGCCCCTGCAGATGGGTTGGAGCTTGGCCTGCAGCTCATTGGATATGCGTCGCTCGCCGGGATGTGCATCTTGGCGGGATGGCGGATTTATTTTTTTCGGTGAGTGCGACTCCTGCCCATCGGATACAATGGGAACCCGAAGTCTCAAGTGCTGATCATGACACGTCATTTTCCCAGTTCAGGTTCCCACAACGGAGAGTACCGCCTATCTCGTGCACGAGATAGGCGGTACTCTCCGTTGTGCTTGAACGTGACGAATCTGCGAAAAACAAGATCAAGGAGGGCGTGGTTCACCCATGGCGTGATCCCGGGACTTTTCAGCGAATCGGCGTTGCGGACGCTCCAGCCTTGCAAACAAGGGCGACACGCCGGCAAGGCTTCCCGGCGACGATTCCGGATGCAGCACGAGCGAGGGCAAATTCGCGAAAATGCGGCGGAACTGCATTGCCGGGGTCACGTGCGGCGCCGTCGCCGCACACTCAGTGTTTCCGCCATCGTTTCCCATCAGTGGGTCTGTACAAGTGACGCCCGGCTTCAATCCGGCGGGTCCCGATGGCCACGGTTCCCCGCCTTAAAAGCAATACTGTTGCTTTAAGCGCAATTCGGGACGATTTCCGGCATCCAGCAGTGTTCCTGGCGCGACAATGGTCCGCGCTTGCGGAGGGGATAGCCGCTCATCTTCTGCCTGACGCCCCGCGGCCTGGCCGCGGCTGGAGACGACGCGCTCCTCGAGGATCTCGTCAATCACGCCGGCCGGCCGGTCCTCCGGGGGGAAGGCGCCGGGATTGATGATCCGGCGGCGCATGACGCGGACGGCGTGCACGAAGGACAGCCGGTCGGGATCCTCCCCGGCCTTCCCGGCGGCCTCGTGGATCAGGCGGCGCACGGCGTAGCGGGCGAGCATCAGCCCGTCGATCTCCTGGTAGACCAGATCGGGCGTCTTGCTGCGCAGGGCGGCGCCGGGCCCGAGGATGTGGGTCTTGACCTCGTCATGCGCGGTCTCGATCTCCCAGCGCTCGTGGTACGGCGCCGCGAGCTCGGCGGCCGGCGCGGCGCGATGGTCGAGCAGGGTGGTGGCGAGCATGGTGGCCTCCTCGCCGCCCTCGATCCGGCAGGCGACGATCCGCACCGGCAGCTCGCCCCGGCTGCGCCGGCGGTCGCGGCCGCTGCGATCGTCTCGGATTCCCGCGCCAGCGCCGCGTCCGTGGCCCAGTGCCGTGCGTGATCGAGGCCGCGCGCGGCATGGAAGGCGCCATCCCGTTCGAGCGCCGAGATGGCACGCTCCACGTCGCCGACGGTGACCGCGCCCGGATCGCGGGCCAGCGTCGCAGCTAGCCCGGATAGCTCACCAAATCCAAGATTGCATCGCCGCCCGTTGAATCTGG
>VYCX01000314.1 GCA_009843725.1 Boseongicola sp. SB0675_bin_26 | reverse complement strand
GGTAGATTGGATGACAGTCTCCTTTCTTGTGCTGGTCAGCATGGGCTCTCGGAACCTTCGTTCCTCAAGCCCCTCCCTTCAGGGAGGGGTCGCTGACCGTCGCTGCGTCTGAATTTGAGCGAGGGACTCCGCCAGGAAGACGACAATTGGATCACGACCCACGGTGAAGGCCGTGACGGAAGCTCAGGCGCCGACATCAACCACGACTCGGCCCTTGACCTTGCCTTTCAGGATGTCCGCCCCCAATTGCGGCAGGTCCTCCAGGCTGGCCATCTGAACCATCGCTTCCAACTTGTCCATCGGCAGGTCGCGCGCAATCCGCTGCCACGCCCGGATCCTGTTTTCGCTGGGCTGCATCACGGACTCGATGCCGAGAAGGTTCACGCCACGCAGGAGAAACGGAATGATCGTCGCCGGCACGGCCGCGCCAGCAGCCAGTCCGACGGCAGCAACCGACGCACCGTATTTCATCTGTCCAAGGATGCGAGCGAGCATCGCGCCTCCAACGGCGTCAACACAACCTGCCCAGGTCTCGGTCTCAAGCGGCTTCTTCACGGTTTCGGCCAGTTCCTCTCGCGACACGATCCTGCTCGCGCCGAGGCCTGTCAGGTATTCCGCAGTCTCCGGGCGACCGGTCACGGCCGCAACTTCATGTCCCAGGTGCGCGAGAATCGCCGTAGCCACGGATCCCACGCCGCCTGCGGCTCCGGTAACCAAGACGTCGCCGCTGCCCGGTGCAAGGCCGTGGTCCTCTAGGGCCATGACCGCCAACATGGCGGTCAGTCCGGCCGTTCCCACTGCCATTGCCTGGCGAGGCGAGAGACCTTCGGGCAGCGGCACGAGCCAGTCAGCCTTGACTCGCGCCTTTTCGGCATATCCGCCCCAGTGCACCTCGCCGACGCGCCAGCCTGTCAGGACCACCTTGTCACCTGGCGAATAGCGCGAATCGCCTGACGTTTCCACGGTGCCCGCGAAGTCGACGCCGGGAACGTGGGGATAGGTTCGCACGACGCCCCCACCCGGACCAATGCACAGGCCGTCCTTGTAGTTCAGGGTCGAGTATTCGACGGCGACCGTCACGTCCCCTTCCGGCAAACGATCCTCGTCAATCTCCTGCACCGAGGCAGACGTCTGCCCTTCCTCGTTCCGTTCGACAACCAGTGCCCGCATGTCATGCTCCCGCTCGTTTGCCCGGAGTCTCCGGGTGTGCCGCGCACAAGGGGAAGGGCCGCCCGTGCGCAACTGAAATCACTGACAATGCCCTTCCAATTCCAGTTAGCGCCTCTTATATTCGCAGTGTTCCGGAAACGGAACTATGGACATAAACGCGCTCGCAATAAGCGGACCGGACCCGGGGGCGGTACCCGGCGGCTCCACCATGAACCCTGTCGTTGGGAGGGAATGCGGGGCCGAAACAGGATCGACGGACGTCTAAAGGGGTTTGCTTTGTCTCGGTGAGGTACCACCGATATCGGTCCAATCTGCATAGTTGCCAACGACAACCGTGCTCCGGTGCTTCTCGCTGCGTAAGCGGTGCGAAGAGCCGAAATCCAAGTCCTTGCGCCTAGCCGCGTAAGGCGGGGTCCGCCGGAACCTGGCAACAGAATCCGGCACTTCCATTTTTGGGCGAGACGAGTTCGCGGCGCACTGCTGCAGACGCTATCCGGAAATCGCGGCCAGCGTCATCAATTCCCTGCCTGGCCGACTGAAATTCTGCGGGCCGCAGCGAATGCAGGTGCCGGCTGCGGCCGCTTGCGGACTGCATTGATCGAACCAATGGAATGTCGTCCCTATCTTTTGACTCCGAATCCCCTATTCTGAAGACGCAACTGAGAAACGTGAGATGGCCGAGACCCTTGACTACGGAAGCCTGATGCACCGCGCGATGCGGGGCCTTTTCCAGGAAGTGCTGCGTGAGGTGGCGGCCAACGGCCTGCCCGGCCAGCATCATTTTTTCATCTCGTTCGACACTTCGCACCCCGACGCGAGAATGGCCGACTGGCTCCTGGAACGTCATCCGAAGGAAATGACCATCGTCATCCAGAACTGGTTCGAGAATCTTGAAGTGACTGATGAAGGCTTCTCGGTGACCTTGAATTTCGGCAACGTTCCGGAACCGCTCTACGTCCCCTTCGATTCGCTTCTCACCTTCGTGGACCCTTCGGTCGAATTTGGAATCCGTTTCGAAACCGCGGAAGAGGATCCTGCGCCGATTCCAACGGAGATCGAACCGGCCGACACGCAGGAAAGCGAAGCCGAAATCGTCAGGCTCGACAACTTCAGGAAGTAGGCCGGCACCCTGAATTGCCGGCGGAATCAGTCCGCCACCAGTTTTGCGCCTTTCCGCCCTGCCAGGTCGATGAAATATTGCCAGGCGACCCGACCCGAGCGCGCACCTCTCGTGGCCTGCCACTCGATCGCCTCGGCGTGCAGCGTTTCATCGTCGATCTTGATGCCGTACGCGTTGCAATACCCGCGGATCATGGCCAGGTACTCGTCCTGGCTGCAGGGGTGAAAGCCCAGCCAAAGCCCGAATCGATCCGACAGCGACACCTTCTCCTCCACCGCTTCCGAAGGGAGAATCGCCGTCGAGCGCTCGTTCTCGATCATGTCGCGCGGCATCAAGTGACGCCTGTTCGACGTGGCATAGAAGATGACGTTGTCCGGTCGCCCCTCGATCCCGCCATCAAGCACGGCCTTCAGCGACTTGTAGTGATGGTCGTCATGGCTGAACGAAAGATCGTCACAAAAGAGCAGGAACCG
>VYCX01000086.1 GCA_009843725.1 Boseongicola sp. SB0675_bin_26 | reverse complement strand
CTCTTGGGCTGTGCCGTTGCCGCAGCGGTGTCGGCATCGTTCAACGCGCCGATTGCAGGGGCCTTGTTCGCGCTGGAAGTGGTGCTTCGGCACTTTGCCGTGCATGCCTTCGCGCCGATCGTCATCGCAAGCGCGGCGGGGACGGTGATTTCGCGTCTGACCTTCGGAGACGTGACCGAGTTCGTCCTGATCGAGGAAGGGATTCTGGCGTTCTATGTGGAACTTCCGGCATTCCTGATTCTCGGGATGCTGTCCGGGCTGCTTGCGGTTGTGATGATGCGCTCGATCTTTCTTGCCGATGACTTCGGCAACCATACTTGCAAGCGCTTCAGCATCCCTCGCTTCGTTCGCCCGGCGGTTGCCGGATTGCTGCTTGGCGTGGTGGCGCTTGGCTTTCCGCACATCATCGGAGTCGGCTACGAGACCACGTCGGCTGCCTTGACCGGCCAGATCCTGTGGCACGAAGCCGTGGTGTTTTGTGCCGTCAAGGTGGCTGCGGTCGCGATCACCATGGGCGGGCGGATGGGCGGAGGCATATTTTCGCCGTCGATCATGGTTGGCGCGTTGCTGGGCCTTGCCTTCGGGCTGACGGCAACTGCGACCTTCCCGAACGTGTCCGGATCCGAAACGTTGTACGCGCTGGCGGGGATGGGCGCGGTCGCTGCAGCGGTTTTGGGCGCGCCGATTTCGACGACGCTGATCGTGTTCGAACTGACCGGCGACTGGCAGACCGGGCTTGCTGTCATGGTCGCGGTCTCGATGTCCACTGCAATCGCCTCGCGCTTGGTTGACCGGTCGTTCTTTCTCACCCAGCTCGAGCGTCGGGACGTGCACCTTGCGAAGGGGCCGCAGGGCTACCTGTTGTCGCTTTGCAGCGTGGCATCCTTGATGCGCAAGCCCGGAGACTCGGGCGCGGCGCCGGATGAAGCGGTCTGGGCAGCCATTGCGGAAGGCGTGTGGGTCGACGTCAACGGAACTCTTGAATTGGCCATGCCGGTCTTCGAAAGGACCGGGCTGCCGTTCCTGCCCGTGCTCAGTTTTGGCGGGGACGGGAAGCCGCCCAAGGTCCACGGGGCATTGTTTCATGTCGACGCCCTTCGCGCCTTCAATCGCGCTCTGGCATCCACGGCGGAGGAGGAGCACAGCTAGGGCGCGGTTGCGGGTGCGCGCGGCCGAAGATCGTCGGGAAGTGACAGGAGCCGCCGGCGGTCAGCGCGTCGGCGACGCGTCGGGTCGGGAACGAGCGCTAGGGACCTGGTTCGGCGGACGTCATCTCCTTGGTTGGGGATGCGCCAGGACCTTCCTGGACATGCAATGCCGATATCGGCATGTCATCATGAGAGGTTGACGAGGCCCCAGCCTGTCAGCGCAAGGACGACGCCCGCTGCCGCGGTGCGGACCATGTTCCAGTCCTGCCAGGGAGAGGAGTAGCTTTGCCATGCACTCCGAGCGGCGGCCGGGTCGAGCGGGACGTACAGCAGGGCGAGCCCTTCGTTCAACGGCACGTTGACCAGGAACGTCGGAAGCATCGCGCCGACGACATATAGGAGGCCTGCCGAGGCGAAACAGGTGACGGCCTTCCGGCGTTGGCCTCCCGATGCGGCCGCCGCCGCTAAAGCCAGAAGGACAGGCGTGCCGAAGAAGGCGGGTGCGAAGAGCCAGTTGCGCACGCTCTCGTTCATTGCCTGCATTGCGGCTATCGCGACATTCGGGTCCGCCGCATCCAATCCCCACATGGTCGAGCAGGTCCAGGCGAAGAAGAAGCCGAACATCGCTCCGGACCAAATCAGCGACAGGATGGCCAGGGGTCTGCCTAGGCGGGCCATGCTTGGGCGGTCTTCGGGAGAAGCGTTCGGCATCATGCGGCGACCCTGTTCATCGAGCACCCCAGGCGGACCGCCCGGCACATGGTCTCGCTGAACGCGATTTCGGCGACGATTGCCGCTGGCCGGTTCCACGAATGCGCAGCGCCAACTCGCTCTTCCGGCCGGCCGGGGGCCGGCGCCGTCCGCCCGAAAGGGATCGCGGGTTCCACGGCATGGAATGCGCCGCGGACCAAGGGGGTACGGGCCGCAGCCCCGATCGCCGCCGACGCCTCAAGGAACGGTTCCAGCGCAGCGGGATCAAGCATCCTCGGCAGGCGCGGTGCGGCACGGGTAAACATGGCCCTCAGCGTGGATTCCGCGAACGCCGCGGCCGCATGACGACTCCCGGTCTTTCCGCTGCCTGCCTGGTCTTGCATGTCCGGGCCTCTCGTCAGCCTCCGAGCTCATTGGTACGGATTGAAATGACCGTACCAACGGGTTCGGTCATGTATAGCGTGATCTTGCGGAACTTGAACATGAAGGAGCCGAGCCGCGCACAGCGCTGCGACGTAATTCTCGATGCCGCCGTCGCGATTCTCGTCGAGAGGGGCTGCCGGGACACCTGATGTCCGACGTTGCCCGGCGAGTTTCGGCCTCGAAGGAAACGTCGCATGGCTGGTTCGGAAGCAAGTCCGGCCTCTTCCAGGCCGCGCTTCGCCGCAATGCCGACCCGGTCGGAACCGTCCTTGAAGCGCATCTCGACGGCTGCGCGCCGGCGGAGCGGGCGCTTGCGGATGTCGGCCGGGAGTTTGCCGGACTCCTTCGCGGCGACGATGCGGTCGCGATCAACCGGGTCACCATATTCGAGGCCCGTTCGGAGCCCGAGACTGCGGGCGTTCTGGATGCTAGTGGTTTGATTCATTCATTTGATGCCATTTCCTGAAGTTTCTGATGCCCTC
>VYCX01000419.1 GCA_009843725.1 Boseongicola sp. SB0675_bin_26 | reverse complement strand
CCGGATACATCGCGGTGTCAAAGACCGCGCAGACGTCGGTCGGCGGCGTCGAGCCGACCATGTCGGTCCGGTAGCCGAACGTGGTCGAGTAGACGATCTGCGGAATGAAGCAGTCCGAGACGATCAGGTCGCCGAAGTCTTCGGATGCCGACGTGCCGTCGGGAGCCGGGGCAAGCAGCTCGTCATGGTCGATTTCCATGGC
The DNA here is from genome assembly GCA_009843725.1 of Boseongicola sp. SB0675_bin_26. Classification (GTDB taxonomy): domain Bacteria; phylum Pseudomonadota; class Alphaproteobacteria; order Rhodobacterales; family Rhodobacteraceae; genus JAJEFO01. Next base: position 2,571 of record VYCX01000419.1, on the reverse strand, counting down.
AAGGCCTTCGTCACAAAGGCGAATGGCGTCAGACGCGACGACGTCGACGAGGTCCCATGTGACGTTGCCGGCCTCGTTCATCGCGCGCAGCTTGGCCACCGCTTCGTATGAGCTTTCGTCCCACACCGCCGTGACATCGGGATTGTCCGCGATGTAAGGTTCCACGTAGGCGCGATGCTGCGACTTCTGATACGCACCGCCCCAAGACACGAGCGTGATGTCGTCGGCCAGCTGGGCCGAAACAGCGGTCGGACCCACCGTCAGGGTGAGGGCAGCCGCTGCAAGTACTGTCTTGTTGAGTTTCATCTCTGTCTTCCTTGTTTCCCGATCTAGTTGCAGGAACTCCGGTCTCGGGAATGACGCTGGAGCTCCCAATTTGGAGTGCCGGATGGAACTGCACGCGCGCCAATCAGGCATCAAGTGCGCGGCAGTCATCGGGCAGCCACCCCAATTCGATAACTTCCCCGGCTTCCAGGCGGGCCTGGTCCGGGGCATTCCTGGTCTTGACGACAAAGTCCTCCTTGCCCGCGACCCGAAGCCGGGTGCGGAACACGTCTCCCATGTAAATGCATTCAATCACTTCCGCCTTGAGCGTATGTGCGCCTTCCATCAGGCGGTTCTTGTTGCATTCGACGCGTTCGGGACGAATCGAGACCAGCGTGCGTTCGCCGACCGAGGACACGTTCACGGCCTTTGCATCGATCGTTTCGCCGGAATCGAGGCTGACGGTGCAATTCCCGTCCCTGATCGATTCCACCTTGCCCAAGAGCGTGTTGTTCTCGCCGATGAACTGCGCCACGAAGCTGTTTTCGGGCTCCTCGTACAGAACGTCTGGCGCCGCAAGCTGCTGGATCCGGCCGTCGTCGAACACCGCGACGCGGTCCGACATGGTGAGTGCTTCGGTCTGGTCGTGGGTGACATACACCGTGGTGATGCCAAGTTCGTGCGCAAGGTTCGTGATTTCGAACTGCATGTGCTCGCGAAGCTGCTTGTCGAGCGCACCGAGAGGTTCGTCCATCAGCACGAGCTCGGGTTCGAATACAAGCGCGCGGGCGAGCGCGATTCGCTGCTGCTGGCCGCCGGACAGCTGGGCCGGGCGGCGACCGCCGAACTCGCCCATCTGCACCATGCCGAGCGCACGCTGCACCTTTTCCTCGCGCTCGGCCTTGCCGATCTTGCGGACCTCAAGCGGGAAGGCGAGATTCTCGGCGACCGTCATGTGGGGAAAAAGCGCGTAGTTCTGGAAGACCATTCCGATACCGCGCTTGTGCGGAGGAATGTTGTTGATGGGCTTGCCGTCGAGGAGGATTTCGCCATGAGTGGCGGTCTCGAAGCCCGCGAGCATCATCAGGCAGGTCGTCTTTCCCGAGCCGGACGGCCCCAGCATGGTAAGGAACTCGCCCTTTGCGATTGACAGGTTCAGATCCTTGACGACGAGCGTTTCGCCATCGTAGCTCTTCTGCACCTTCTCGAATACCACGAAGTTGTCGGCGGTCTGCGATGCGCCCATGTGGTCCCCCCCGAGGACTTGTCAACTTGCACCCAACACCAGCAATTTCGCAAATTCAACAGGGTTAAGGGTGTGTGCCCGGATTTTTTGAATTTCGAATTGAGCCATGATTGATGATTCGCCGCCTGTCTTCAATGGTGCGGCCGTGGCGGCGTTGTCGCGGGTTCACCGACAACAAGGACATTTGAGGCAGGGATTCGCAGATGACAGAAGGGCGGAACGAAGACAGGGAACTTTCGCGATGCTGGCACGCGGGCATCTCGGGGGAGTCGTTTCGGCCGGCTCCAGCCACGGAACCTGGCCACGTCATTTCCTGGCATCTCACCGCATGGTGAACGGGTTTGCCATCGGCGTATCGGCTGTGTTGATCCAGGTTGTCTTGGTGCGGGTGTAGTCCAGGACTGCCTCGATCCCGCCTTCGCGGCCGTATCCCGAGTGACCGTAGCCGCCAAAGGGCGCCATGGGAGAAATCGCGCGGTACGTGTTTACCCAGCATATGCCGGCCTTGAGACGCGAGGAAACGCGGTGGGCGCGGGCGAGGCTGTTCGTGAAGACACCCGACCCCAGCCCGAAGACCGTGTCGTTTGCCAACCGGATCGCGTCCTCTTCCGTGTCGAAGGGCAGGAGCGACATGACCGGACCGAACATTTCCACTTCAAGAGTGCTGATGTCGGATCCGGCACATTCCACCAGCGTCGGCCGCATGTAGTTCCCGGGCCGATCGAGCGGCGCGCCGCCACAGCGGATGGTTGCGCCCTGGTTGACGGCCCGCGCCAGTGTCGCCTCGATTCTCTCGATCTGAGCCTTCGTGCAAAGCGGTCCGACATGGGTTGCAGGATCAAGCGGGTCCCCGATGGTGATGCCGTCGGCTCTTTCCGCAATCCTTTCCGCCAGCGTCTCAAGAATGCCCCGTTGCACCAGCCCGCGCGAGCCCGCGACGCAGCTTTGGCCCGACGCGCCAAAGTTGCCTGCGATCAATCCGTTGATCGCGCTGTCCAGATCGGCGTCGTCGAACACAAGGATGGGTGACTTGCCTCCCAGTTCCAGCGTCGTTACGGCAA
>VYCX01000283.1 GCA_009843725.1 Boseongicola sp. SB0675_bin_26 | reverse complement strand
GCAAGGTCTCGGGGCAGCGGACATGTTCGCGTCGCTCTATTTCGCCGAGGCGACGTTGGACCCGGCCAATCCCACCTGGCCGGACAGGGACCGGATATTCCTGACCACCGCGCACAACACCGCGATTTTCTACGCCACGCTGGCGGAGCGCGGGCTGTTCGACGCGGAACGGCTCGCCACTTACGTCACCGACGGCTCGCCGCTGGAAATAAACTCGTCCGAGCGCATGGGACCCTTTGTCGAGGCGACCTGCGGCTCGCTTGGCCAGGGCCTGTCCGTCGCCGTCGGCTGCGCCTTGGCGGCAAGGCGGCAGGGGCGCGCCTGCCGCGTCTATGTCATTGTCGGCGATGGCGAAATGCAGGAGGGCCAGATCTGGGAGGCGGCGATGCTCGCAGGTGCCAAGGGTCTCGACAACCTCTGCCTGATCGTGGACTACAACTTCGTGCAGTCCGAGGGGCCGATGGACCTGGTCATGTCGCTGGAGCCGCTCATGGACAAGATGGAGAGCTTCGGCTTCGCCTGCCAGGAGGTCGACGGCAACGACATCGGCGCATTGCTGGGCGCTTATGATCAAGCCCGCGAAACCAAGGGCAAACCGAGCTTCATCAAGGCCAACACGGTGATGGGCAAGGGTGTCGCTTCGCTCGAAGGGTTGATGTTCCACCAGTTGCGTTTCCCGCCCGAGGTTGCCGCCTCGGCCCGCGCCGAACTGGAATCACGGCTGTGACGTTCACGCGAAAGGGCGATCGGCCTTCGACTGATCGAAGCAGTCCAACCTGGAGGCGCGGCATCGACAGCTCCGCAACCGCAAGCTCGGCGCCAGATGCGTCGGCGCGGAATCCGAGAGGGATGACATGACGGCACCAGTCGCGGTGATCACGGGGGCGGCCGGCGGCATCGGTGCCGTGCTGGCCCGTCGTCTGGCTGCGGAAGGATGGCGGCTGCATCTGGTCGATGTCGATGCCGGACGGCTGGAGCCGCTGCGACAGGCGCTGCCCGATGGCACCACGATCGCCGAGAGCAGACTCGAGGATCCGGCGGCTTGTGCGACGGCGCTGCCGGAAGCGTCCGAACCAGTCGCCGCGCTGGTGCATCTGGCGGGCATCTTCGAGCCCCATGACCTTGGTCCCGAGAGCCGCGACATCTACGACCGAACGATGCAGCACAATGCAACGAACGCCTTTGACCTTGCCGGTGCGGTCCTGCCGCGCATGACCGATGGCGGCCGCATCGCGCTTGCCTCTTCGCTCGGATTCAACAGGGGCGTGCCCGACCACGCCGCCTATTCCATGGCGAAGGGAGCGATCGTCGGGCTGACCCGCGCGTTGTCGCGGCGGGTGGGAGACAGGGGGATTTGCGTGAACGCCGTGGCGCCCGGAATCATCGAAACGCGAATGGCGGATGACTTGATCGAACGACGCGGGCGCAGCGCCCTTCTGTCGACCATCCCGCTCGGCCGGCTGGGAACGCCCGAGGACGTCGCGGCCGTGATCGCGTTTCTTCTTTCTGACGGTGCGTCCTACATCACGGGTCAGGTGATCAATGTCGATGGAGGAATCGCAAATGCCTGAATCCCGAAATCCGGAACGCCGCATGCCTGGACGCCACGACTTCCGATGCGCGCTGCGGGCGACGCCCTATGCAGTCCGCGCCGCGACATGCCGGCAGATCAGCAAGGAGGACTTCTCGAAATGAGCATTGCCCCTTCAGAGGTCAACTTCTCGGACGAGCAGATGCTCGGGTTTTACCGGGACATGCTTCGAATTCGTCGGATTGAGGAGCGGATCGGCGACGACGCCAAGGCGGGAAACATACCTGGTGCCGTGCATCTCTACATCGGGCAGGAGGCGGTCGGCGTCGGCTTCTGTTCGCAGCTCACTGACGACGACTGGATTGCCTCGACCCACCGCGGGCACGGCCACTACCTTGCCAAGGGCGGTGACGGCAAATTGCTGATGGCAGAGATCTACGGTCGCGAGACCGGCGTGTGCAAGGGACATGGAGGTTCCATGCATGTGGCGGATTTCTCAAAGGGAATCATAGGCGCGAATGGCATCGTCGGCGCCGGAATCTCGATCATCACAGGAGCGGCCTGGGCTGCGCAGATGGACGGCAAGGGAGCCGTCGGCGTTGCCTTCTTTGGCGACGGCGCGGCGAACCAGGGTGTGTTGGGCGAGGCCTTGAACGTGTCCGTCCTCTGGAAGCTGCCGGTGATTTTCGTATGCGAAAACAACGGATTTTCCGAGTTCTCGCCGTCTTCGACCGTGACTGCGGGCAATATCGTCGACCGGGCCAAGCCCTTCGGCGCCGCCCATGAGGCCGTGGATGGCAACGACTTGATCGCCGTCCACCAATGCGCTGCGCGGGCCATCAAGCGCGCGCGGGCTGGCAACGGACCATCCTTGATCGAAGCACGCACCTATCGCCAACGCGGCCACGTCGAGGCCGAGGCGTCGTTCCTCGGGTCGAAATACCGGTCGGATGAAGAGGTCGCCGAGTGGATCGCCCGTGACCCGATCCCGGCCTTTGCCAGGCGCGTCATGGACGCCGGGCAGGCAAGTCAGGCCGATCTCGATCGGATCGAGGCGGAGATCGCCGCCGAAGTGGCCGAGGCGGTGCAATTCGCCGAAGCGTCGCCTTATCCCGACCCTGCAATGCAGGGCGCCAACTACATGTTCGCCTGAAGGGGGATCCGGGACATGGCAAAGAAACGCATGATCCAAGCCATCAATGAAGCGCTTGATGGCGAAATGGCCAAGGACCCGAAGGTCGTGGTGT
>VYCX01000197.1:20638-21263 GCA_009843725.1 Boseongicola sp. SB0675_bin_26 | reverse complement strand
GAGGGCATCAGAAACTTCAGGAAATGGCATCAAATGAATGAATCAAACCACTAGCGTGGTCGCGTTGACCAGGATGGCGGCTTCTCCACGTGACGTCGAAATCGACACGTGAGGCCAGTGCCCTGAAATGCTGCTTGCGACGGCCGCTCGCCTTCCCGCGTCCCGATCCAGCAGGCAGAGCCTCGAAACGCCGCTTTCGCAGAGCGCGTCGGCTATCGCGCGACCCGCGCCGCCTCCGGCCCCCAGGACGAGGGCGGACGCACCCCGAATGGTCGCGTCCCGGGCCTCGATGGCATCAACCATCGCCCGTCCATCCGTGGCGTCCCCGGACAGCCGACCATCGGGCTCCCTGCGAAGCGTGTTCAGTGCGCCGAGTCTCCTGGCGCAATCGGTGACGCTGTCCGCATGCGAGAAAGCGACCCGCTTGTAGGGATAGGTGACGGAACTGCCAACGAAGCTGGCGCTGGCACGAACGACCGAAAGAAACGGAGCGACCGCGGTCGGGACCAGATCAAGGGCGATCATCCGGCAATCCACATCGTTTCCGCGAAACCAGTTGTTGTAGGCTGGCGGCGAGAAGACCTCGTCGACCGGGTGACCGATGATCGGGAGGCATCTGGTTTTT
>VYCX01000197.1:0-20628 GCA_009843725.1 Boseongicola sp. SB0675_bin_26 | reverse complement strand
TTTTCCCGTGATTTCCATTGGTTCCCCGCTCGCGTGCGATTTCCCTTGACTTCATTTATTAAACAATCCTAAAAATCTCCAACATATTTTGCAAGGGGGGAGCAAAATGATGTTCGGGAGACGAAGTTCGGAAGATGACACGGTCGTGAACATGCTGGCGGCCGCGATAAGACGGGACATATCCTTTGGCGTCCTTCGCCCCGACCAGAAACTGAAGATCGACGCGCTCCGCCAATCCTACGGCGGCTCGAACCATTCGATGCGAGAGACGCTCAGGATGCTGACGGCAGAAGGCCTGGTCGAGGCCATAAGCCAGCGCGGGTTCCGCGTGACTTCGGCGACCGAGGAGGACCTGCGCGACATCCTGCTGATGAGGATCGAGACCGAAAGGCTGGGACTCCGGCGGTCGCTTGAAGAGGGCGATGTCGCCTGGGAGAGCCGCGTGGTCGCGACTCTTCACGCGCTGACGCGCGCCGAGGCGGAAGTCAGGGACAACCCGAACGACGTGAACGCGCTCGCCTGGGACGAGGCTTGTCGCGTCGCGACCGAAGCCCTGATCTCGGCCTGCGGCTCACCCAGGCTCATGGAAATGGCAGGCAAGTTCTACAGCCAGTCCCGGCGGTTCCGGCTCGCCCTGCTGCGCGAGGGACGGATCGACTTCGAGGCACGACTTGAGAGGCAGGAAAGGCTGAGAGAGGCAATACTCGCCCGGGACGAGCAGGCTGCAACCCGATTGCTCGAGGAAGACATAAGGGCGGACATCGGAATCTAGCGCAACCAAAACCAGCTACTTGAGGAAAGCAATGGAAAACATCACAAGACGTCAGTCACTGGCACTGCTGGCCACGGCCGCGGCCGCGGGTCTCGCCGCACCGGCCGTCGCAGCGAACCGGAAGATCAAGGTCGGCGCGCTTCGCTTCACGTCGCATTCGGCAAGCTTCATCGCGTTGGAGCGCGGCTACTTCGCCGACGCGGGCCTGGATGTGGAGCTGGAGTTTTTCCAGGCCGCTCAGCCGATGGCGGTTGCCATCGCGTCCCGCGACATCGACTATGCCGTGACGGCCGTGACGGGCGGGCTGATCAGCCTTGCGGACAAGGGCGCCGTGAAGGTGATCGGCGGCGCCTTGCAGGAAGAGGAAGGAATCGATGGCCAGCAGATCCTTGCATCCGACGCTGCCTTCGGGTCAGGCATCACGCATCCGTCGAAACTCGATGGCAAGAGCTACGGCGTGACCCAGACCGGATCATCGTTCCACTACGTCGGTTCGAAGATCGCGGCTGCCGAGGGCCTCAACCTGTCCTACAAGCCGCTGCAGAAGGTTGGTGCCGTGATCGGCGCATTGCGCTCAGGCCAGATCGATGCCTGGAACATAGTGCCGCACATTGCCAAGCCGCTTGCCGGGTCGGGCGCCGTGCATATCATCGGTGCGGTGCAGGACTACATTCCGAACTACCAGATCACGACGGCATTCACGTCGGCCGGCAACGCCGCGAACGAACGCGACATGACCCGGAGCTTCCTTGCCGCCTTCTCGAAAGGCGTCGACGACTACAACGGGGCCATGATCGACCGGTCTGGCGGCGACGCCGGCGTGGACGCCATGGTCGACCTGATCCACAAGTACGTCTACACTGACCGTCCCCGCGAAAAGGCCGCGCCGTCGATCATCAACGGCACGATGAGGCTCAGTCCGGGCGCCGCGCTGAACGTGGCGTCGATCCAGGACCAGCTGAGCTGGTTCCAGTCGGAAGGCCTCGTGGACGCTGGCATTACCCTCGACACGCTCGTCGACGGCTCGTATGTCGAACAGTCCGGCGCCTGAGCTGCCCGTGGGAGATCAGCGCGGCCCTTCGCGCGTCGCGCTGATCGTCCAGCAGAGGCCAGGATGGACATAATCGTGAACTCCTTGAGCCATTGCTATGGCTCGACCGAAGTTCTGAGAGACATTTCGCTCGACATTCCGGCCGGACGCGTCGTCTGTCTCGTCGGGCCGTCAGGCTGCGGAAAGTCGACGCTCCTGCGTTTCATCGGCGGACTGGAGTGTCCCTCGAAAGGCGAAGTCCTGCAGGTCGGGAATCCGCCGAAGGGATCGCTCAACCCCCTGACGTTCGTGTTCCAGGATTTCGCGCTTCTTCCCTGGAGAACGGTGCAGGGCAACATCTCGCTCGTGCTGGAAGACCACGGGATTCGCGGCGCCGCGGCAAGGGACATCATCGGCGACACGCTGGCGCGGACAAAGCTTTCGGACTTCGCCGACGCGCTGCCCAAGCAGCTGTCGGGCGGCATGAAGCAGCGGGTGGCCATCGCGCGCGCGCTCGCCGTGAAGCCGGCGGTGATGCTTCTGGACGAACCGCTTTCGGCTCTCGATGCCCAGACCCGCGAACTGTTGATGGATGATCTTGTCAGTCTGTGGACCAGGCAGCCGTTCACGGCAGTCTACGTAACCCACAACCTGGCGGAAGCGGTTCGCCTCGGACACAAGGTCGTCGTCCTGTCACGCCGGCCGGGCCGGTTGCGCGAAATCGTGGAGATCGACACGCCGCTCGCTGACCGCGCCGCAGGCGACGCGGAGCTTGAAAAGGTGCAGAAGCAGCTTTGGAACCTGATGCGCGACGAGGCCCGCGCCGCTGACGAGGAGCTTGTAGATGTCTGACGTTGCAACCCAGGTCCCCGCACGACGTGCCGTCGAATATCGCGGGGGCGGCTTTGCCCCCAGCCCGCGTCGCTGGGTCGGCTTCATGGTTTTCGCCGTGGTCATCCTTCTCGCCGAATGGGGAACCCGCGCCGGCTGGATCTCCCCGTTGACGCTGCCGAAGCCATCCGACGTTCTCGTTACATTCCAGGACCTCTACGCAACCGGATTGCTGTTCAAGCATCTTGGCCCGTCCCTCAGCCGTCTGTTCATAGGCGCCCTCATAGGGGTCAGCCTCGGCGTCACCGTTGGCGTCCTGATCGGGCTGTTCTCGTACGTGCGTTCCGGGATGGTGCCTGTTGTGGCGGCAATCTTCCCGATACCGAAGATAGCGCTTCTGCCGCTCTTCGTCATCTGGTTCGGCATCGGAGAGGGATCGAAATACGCGCTCATCGCCTTCGGCACCTTCACGCCCACGGTGGTCGCCACCTACGGCGCGGTCGACAATGTCGACCGGACCCTGATCCGCATGGGCCAGAGCTTCGGCCTGCCGTGGCTTTCCATCGTTCGGAAGATCATCTTGCCGGGTGCCATGCCCGGCATACTGTCCGGCCTCAGGATCAGCCTGGCGATCGCGATCATCCTGCTGGTTGCGGCCGAGATGCTGGGCGCGGAGCACGGCATTGGCGCCTACATCCTGGAAGCCGGGTCGCTCTACGATCTTGAACGGCTCTTCGCAGGGGTTGTCATCCTGTCGCTGCTCGGCGTCCTGGTGAGCGCTGCAATCGGGCTGGTCGAGAACCGCCTGCTGTCCTGGCGCGTATGAGAGAGACATTTGACGTGATCGTTGCCGGCGGCGGGTCCGCCGGCTGCACCGCCGCCATCGCAAGCGCGCGGCTTGGCGCCAGGACGCTCCTGATCGAGCGCAATCATTGCCTCGGCGGCGCCGCGACGATGCGGAACGTGCTGACCTGGTGCGGCCTGTACACCCTGGGCGAGACGCGGAGGCAGGTCGTGCGGGGCATTGCCGACGAGGTGCTCTCGGCCCAGCGCGCGCTTGGCGGTCTTGGCCCCGTGACGTCCTTCCGGGGCGTGTTCGTTCCGTTCGATCCGGAAACCCTGAAGCTCGTGCTGGACAAGCTGGCCCTGACTTCGGATGTCGAGCTTCGTTTCGGCGCGACCGTCCTTTCCGCTGAACGCATGGAGGGTCGGTTGACCGAATTGACGATTGCGCATCACGGCGGATTGGAAACCCACAAGGGGCGCGCCTTTGTCGACTGCACCGGAGACGGGGATCTCGCGGCCTTTGGCGGCGCCAGCACACGCTACGGCAATCCGGACGGCGTGAATCTCGGCACGCTGGGCTGTCGTTTCGGCGGCATTCCAGAGAGCGTGGCGATCACCGTGGATCACGTCACGAACGCCATCGACGCACTGGACTTTCCCACGGACGCCACAACCAAGAACCGGTGCGTGATCGTGCGCCTGCCCATCTCCGGCGACCTGGTGCTGTATCTTCCTTCGCATGCCTACGACCCGAGAGACGGCCGGTCGCTCGCCCATGCCGAAACCGGCGCTCGCGCGCAGACATGGAACTACCTGAAGGCGGTGCGCGCGATCCCGGGATGCGAGGAAGCCCATCTGGTCTCCACCGGACCCGAGATCGGCACCCGCGAATCCCGCCACCTGAATTGCAGTCACCAGCTCACATGGACCGCGATCGAGGAACGCAGTACCTACGGCGACACGATCGCGCTGGGGGCCTGGGGAGCGGAATGGCATGACAGAACGACCTATCGCAGCGAATTCGACTATCCGCCCGACATGGGCAGCTACGAGATTCCGATGGGCTGCCTGCGCAGTTGCAACACGACAAACCTGTTCTGTGCGGGCAGGCTCGCAGACGGCGACCGCAAGGGCGGCGCGGCCATCCGCGTGATGGGGACCGCCATGGCGACCGGGCAGGCAGCCGGGACGGCGGCGGCCTTGACTGCCGACGGCACCTGTTCGGCATCCGCAATTCAGGCCGCACTCCGCTCTGCGGGTGCAATCGTGACTGCAGGCGATCTCTGACCGGAGGCAATTCAATGCAGTTTCACCTCAACGGCTTCAGGACCGGCGACCCGGGCCGGCAGGCGACCGCAGCTGGTCTCGACAGGCGCTCCAAGGAAAGGGTCGACGTGCTGATCGTCGGATGCGGCCCCGCAGGACTGACCTTGGCCGCACAGCTCTCGCAGTTTCCTGACATCCACACGCGGATCGTCGACCGGAAACCCGGGCCGCTGGAAATCGGCCAGGCCGATGGCGTGGCCTGCCGCACGGTCGAGATGTTCGAGGCATTCGGCTTCAGTGAACGCGTCCTGAAGGAGGCCTACTGGGTCAATGAAACGACATTCTGGGGACCGTCGCCTGCAGATCCCAGGGCCATTTGCCGCACCGGCCGAATCCAGGATGTCGCCGACGACCTTTCCGAGATGCCGCATGTCATCCTGAACCAGGCACGGGTGCACGACTTCTACCTTGACGTGATGCGAAGCTCCGCGGTGCGCCTGGAGCCGGACTACGATCGAACCTGCGTCGACCTTAGGGTGGAAGGTGGCAGGTCGCATCCCGTGACCGTCACCCTGAAGCATGGCGGCAGACACGAGACCGTGGAAGCCAGGTTCGTCGTTGGATGCGACGGCGCGCACAGCTTCGTGCGGCGCGCCATCGGCCGGGAACTTGTCGGCGAAGCGGCCAACAAGGCCTGGGGCGTCATGGACGTGCTGGTCGACACGGACTTTCCGGACATACGGCTGAAGTCGGTTGTGCGCTCGGCATCGGAAGGCAACGTCCTTATCATACCTCGGGAAGGCGGCTATCTGGTCCGGTTCTACATCGAGTTGGAGAGACTTGCCCACGACAAGCGTGCGAAAGACCTCGAGATCTCGCCGAACGACCTGATCGACGCTGCAAACCGCATCCTCTTTCCGTATCGGCTTGAGGTCAAGGAGGTCGCCTGGTGGTCAGTCTACGAGATCGGGCAGCGGATCTGCACTCGATTTGACAATGCCGCGAACGGCGCATCCCCGACAGTTTTCATCGCTGGCGATGCATGTCACACCCACAGCCCCAAGGCGGGTCAGGGGATGAACGTCTCGATGGGAGACGCCTTCAACCTTGGCTGGAAGCTTGGTGCGGTTCTGAGGGGGCAGTCGCCCGCAACGCTGCTCGACACCTTCTCTGCCGAGCGCCGGGCGGTGGCCCAGGATCTCGTCGACTTCGACAGGCATTGGGCCAAGGCGTTTTCCGGACGTGACGACGGTCAGCCCGGCCGGGACCCGCAGGCCTTCCGGGACTACTTCGAGGCTCATGGCCGCTACACCGCCGGCATCGCCGTCGCCTACGCGCCCTCCCGGATCTGTGGAGACGGCAGGCACCAGTCCCTTGCCCAGGGCTACACGGTCGGCATGCGTTTCCATTCCGCACCGGTGACCAGGCTTTGGGACGCCAGGCCGATGCAGCTCGGCCATTGCCTGAAGGCCGATGGGCGCTGGCGCTTGATGCTGTTCAACGACGGGTCGGACCCCACGGACCGCACGTCGCGGCTCTGGACCTTGTGCGATCGACTCGCCAGCGACGCGGCATCGCCAATCCGGGCCTTTGCTGCAAGTGACGACGACATCGATGCCGTGATCGATGTCCGCGCGGTCTTTCAGCAACGCCATGATGCGATCGCCGTCGAGAGCACCCATCCGTTTCTCACCCCGAAAAAGGGGCGCTACGGCCTTGCCGACACCGAAAAGATGTACTGCGCCGATCCGGCCTTTGACCTCTTTGATCGCCGCGGCCTGGACCGTGCGCGGGGCTGCCTGATGATCGTGCGGCCTGACCAGTACGTTGCAGAAGTCCTGCCGCTGGACGCGTTTGACACGACCGTCGGGTTTTTCTCCGATGTACTCATGCGCCCCGACCTGCCTGGCATGACCTGACCCAGGCCGCAGTCGCGGCCGTCAGCGGCAAACGGGAACGGACGTGTCAGTCTTGGCGCGCCTGCATGCCATGCGTCTTCAGGCTTGCGGTCTGAAGACGGTCATTGTCGCTGCAGACATTGTCGAGAACGCCCGAATCTGATGCAAGGCTTGCGCCCAGGGTCGCATCAATGAAGACAATCGCGATCATCCGGTACACGAAAGAGCGCGTGCTCGACCGCTTCCGGCTCCGGCAGCACAAGGCAATCCAAGACCATTGCCGAACGGATCGCACTTCCTTCCGACGCTGATTGTCCGGCAAGCAAGGTGCCGGCCATTCCGCCGATGGTCTTGGTGAATCCGGGACTCGGCAGGAATGGGTCGCAATTGGCCGAGTCGTTCGAGCTTGTCACCACGCGACCCGGAAAATTCTCGAGACGGCTGCGAGTTTTCCTCTTGACATGTTTTATAAAATGATTCTATTAATATCCAACGATTCATTTTCTGGGGCATCAATCGGGCTTCAGCAAATGAAACCTCGAAGATGACACGACGTCATGTCTTCGGTCGGACGGGCTGGGTGGATGCAGGCATCTCTCTCGGGACCTTCGCGGACACGAACCGCGTGAAAGTTCTCGAGGCAAAAGGTCCTCCCTGGCGGCGGCACACTTCAGGGTGCCGCCGCACCTTTGTTCCCCAGCGGGACGGACGCAGATCGGGAATTGCATGCGTCCACGACGTTCGCCCTCGTGGAATCCCAGGCGATGGAGATGGTTGGACGCGGGAAGGTTCAGGCAATGCCGCTTCGCGCCGCCCTGCTCGGCAAGTCGAAGCGGAACGAGACTGCGTCGGCCCCAATGGCCGTGATCAGGGCGGATTCGGGCCGCGAAGACCGATCGTGGCGTTGCAGCGAACACGACGGCGTCACGCGCGTCAAGTTGCGGACCTGCGCGCGCATAGGCGCAGGGCATTGCGGCTTTCTGCCAATGCAACCCGCCGCTTGCGACACCGACTCGTTGCAGCCGAAAGCCGGGGTACGCCCAAGTCTCCCGCATGGTCGAGGCGGAAGAACGCGATTTCCTGGAAGGCCGCAATGGCGCGTGGCGGCTCGACCGCGCTTCGCGCCACCGGAGTTGCAATGCAAGCAGGGGCAGTCAGTCTTCCAGGCGAATTCCGGGACGGAATGACGGTTGGCACGCTTCATCCAGAGACCGATGCCGAAGCTCTGCAAGCTGTCATCGAGACCGCTGCGGAAGACGAGTTTCTCCGGGCGAGCGGCGGCCGCTCGTGATCCGATGCGGAATGGACAGATGGCCGAACCACGCACGCATCTCATTCGGATCATTCATGTCGACGATGATCGCGGCCCGAGGCGCGGCGGACAACGTCAACCGTTCGCTCTTGCGCGTCCGCTCAAGGTTGCCACCTGTCACGGTCATCCAGCGGCCGAAATGTCGTTCCGCGGGTTGCCATCCCAGGAACGTCGGCTGGCCCGCGCTTCAGCGTCCCGATCGCGATTGCTCTCCCGGCGGCGATTGCAATGCCGGACGCCAATCGGGAGACCGGTTCGTACATCCACGAAGCGACCCCGCGGCATGGCCCCGCAGGGCACCTTGCCGGACCAGCCGTCCTCTTTCGGCTGGACGCGATCTGCAGTGAAGCGACAGGAGAGGTTCAGGCATCCATGACGAGGCGCTGCAAATGAGTGCCAAGCCCGAGAGCAACTATGACGTCATTGTCGCAGGAGGCGGTGCAGGCGGCGTTGGCGCCGCCCTTGGGGCCGCCGGAGCTGGCGCCAGGGTCCTTTTGGTCGAAAAGTACGGCTTTCTTGGTGGCGCGGCCACCAGCTCGAATGTCCTGGCGTATTGCGGGTTCTTTCAACAGGGGCCCGAACCGGTCAAGGCAGTTGGCGGAGTTGCCGATCTTGTGCTGCACGAACTCGCAAGCCTGGGCCTGAGCTGCGCCCCGTTCCGTTCCCCAACCACGCACAACTGGATCATACTGCTGGAGCCCGAGGCGGTGAAGCTCGCTCTGGATCGCGTCCTCGCTGCGTGTGACGTGCACCTTCTGCTGCATACGCGCGTCGCTGCGGTCACCCGAACCGCAGACCGGCTCCAGTCCGTGACCCTAGCGGGCATGGACGGACGTCGGCGTGTCGCGGCAGAATCCTTTGTCGACGCAACCGGCGATGCCAACCTTGCCCTGATTGCGGGGCTGCCGTGCCGAACGGGCAATGGCGAGAGTCACCTGCAGGCGGCAACGGGCCCGATTCGCGTCGGCGGTCGCGACAAGACGGTACCGATCGACAGAGAAAAGATCGTGGAGGCGTTCAAGGAATACAACAAGACCGGTGCGCATCCAACCGCACGACCGGATGGCGGCATCTTTGCCGAAGTGCCGGTGACTGGCGACATGTGGTGGATGATGTACGACCACAAGATGGCGGACCTGACCTCCGAGAGTTTCACGCAGGCCGAGCAGGCGGCACGTTCGGCGGCAAGCGACTACGTGAGAGTGCTTCGTGAAAACGTGCCCGGATTCGAAGGCGCCTATCTTCTGCAGACAGGTCCACAGATAGGCATCCGGGAAAGTCGCCACCCGCCTGCCCGCTACGAGCTGACCGGCGAAGATCTTCTGAGCGGCCGGCTTCGCCCGGACGGTGTCGCCCGAGCGGCCTGGCCCATCGAGGATCATGCAATCCCCGGACGGCCCGCCTACAAGAGCATCGGTGGCAATGGATATGCTGACATCCCGATGGACTGCTTGCGCGCGCGCGGCCTCGACAACCTGTATTATGCCGGAAGGACCATTGGCGCGGATTCCGCCGCATACGCCTCGATCCGGGTGATGGGCACCGCATTCGCGACCGGGGAGGCCGCAGGCGCGGCTGCCGCGAAATCCGTCAGCCAGGCCATGCATCCGAATGTCAGCGCTTCCGGATGATCACGCGCCACCGTGCCGTTGAGCTCGCGGCAGAGGTCTGCAACCAATCACGGCCGAACGGGATGAGCGTCCTTCAGCGGCGCCAGGTCTGCCGTCCGGTCGACAAACCGGCCGGACCGCCTTGCGGCCGGAGCGTCAGGCTCCCCGGATTCAATTCTTCCCGGGACTGCCCCGGCAAGCCGCGACGAATCAAGTTCCGCGATGTCCGAAACGCCAGGGAACTGGCGCACCTCAGCAACAGCTTCGACCTGCCAACCCCGACCTTCACCTTGCACCGCAAGTCCAGATGGCAGGTGCAGCCCCAGTTTCTCCCTGCCACCTCGATCTGGGCAGTTCCGCACTTCGGCGCGGCAACGGCAAGCGGCCGCGCTCTCGCCTCCAGCCCGGGCATCAATGTCCGCAAGACGGAATCGCCGGGCAAGCCCTGCCGTGCTCACGGCCTTGCAGGTCGCGCAGGCTCGCCCGCAGCGCCGCAACCCTGAACCGCAGGATTGACGAACCAGTTGCTTTGTGTTATTGGTTTGATCAATTGATCAACATTCTGCCAGGCGGCGGGATGCAGCAGTTCAAGGGCCAATAGGGCATGCTGTCTCGACAAGAGCTGAAGCTGATTCAGGACCGGTTGCTCTGGCTTTCTTGCTGGATGATCCACAACGCAAACCACCTGCGAAACAGGACTGACGGGCTGAAGGTCGGCGGCCACCAGGCCAGCTGCGCCTCGATGGCGACCATCATGGCCGCGCTCTACGGCCATGCGCTTCGCCCGCAGGACAGGGTGGCGGTCAAGCCGCATGCAGGACCCTTGTTCCATGCCCTGCAATACCTGGCCGGCAACCAGACGCTGGAGAAGATCCGGAACTTTCGCGGATACGGCGGCGTGCAGAGCTATCCCAGCCGCACGAAGGACAGCGCCGACGTGGACTTCTCGACGGGATCGGTCGGCCTTGGCGTGGCGATCACGGCGTTTGCCAGCCTCGTTCAGGACTATGTCGGGGCGCGCGGCTGGGGACAGGTTCCCGAAGGCCGCATGGTCGCCCTCGTGGGCGATGCCGAACTGGATGAAGGCAATGTCCATGAATGCCTGCAAGAGGGCTGGAAGCACGACCTCAGGAACTGCTGGTGGATCATCGACTACAACCGCCAAAGCCTCGACGGCGTGGTGCACGAGGGCCTCCACAAGCGGATCGAGGGCGTGTTCGAGGCGTGCCGATGGAACGTCGTGCGGCTGAAGAACGGCGCCTTGCAGCGGTCGGCCTTTGCCGAACCGGGCGGCACGGCGCTCAGCGGCTGGATCGACGGCTGCCCGAACCAGCTCTATTCCGCGCTCACCCATGTCGGCGGCGCGGCCTGGCGGGAACGGCTGACGAGCGAGATCGGTCACCGTAGCGGCGTTCCGGAACTGCTCGCGCGCCGCACGGACCGGCAGCTGGCCAAGCTCATGGAGAATCTCGGCGGCCACTGCATCGAGACGCTTTGCGACGCGTTCGACGCGGCGGCCTTGCACGACCGCCCCACCGTGTTCATCGCCTACACCGTCAAGGGGTGGAACACGCCACTGGCCGGCCACAAGGACAACCACGCCGGGCTGATGACCGTTCGGCAAATGGCGGAACTGCGCTCCCGGCTGAACGTGCGCGAGGGCCACGAATGGGACAGGGCCGAGGGGACGGGGCTCGAAGACGCGGAGCTGGATGCGCTCATGCGGCGCATTCCGTTCTTCTCGAAGGGCACGCGCCGCATGAGCGCACCGTCCATCCCGGTGCCTTCCATAGCAGCCCCGGACGACCGTGAGATCTCGACCCAGGCGGCATTCGGCAAGCTGCTCGACGCGCTGGCAAAGTCCGATCTCGCGCTGGCCGACCGGATCTTGACCGCCTCGCCAGACGTCACCGTGTCGACCAGCCTCGGCCCGTGGGTCAATCGGCGCGGGCTCTTTGCGACGACGAGACTGCCAGACACGTTCCGCGAGGAGAAGGTGATCTCGACCCAGAAGTGGCAGTTCCTGCCGGAGGGCCAGCATTTCGAGCTCGGCATCGCGGAAATGAACCTGATGCTCGTGCTCGCCGCCGCCGGTCTCAGCCACAGCCTGTTCGGCGAACGGCTGCTGCCGGTCGGAACCGTCTACGACCCCTTCGTGACACGCGGGCTCGATGCGCTGAACTACGCGTGCTACCAGGACGCGCGATTCCTGCTGGCGGGGACGCCCTCGGGCGTGTCGCTCGCCCCGGAAGGCGGCGCGCACCAGTCCATCGCGACGCCGCTTGTCGGCATGTCGCAGGACGGGCTTGCAAGCTTCGAACCGGCCTTCGCCGACGAACTCGCCTGCATCATGGAATGGGCCTTCGACTACATGCAGCGCGACGGCACCAAGGCCGACGCGGCCGACTGGAAGCGCGACGCGGGCGGCGGGTCGGTCTACCTGCGCCTGTCGACCAGGCCGCTCGAGCAGCCCCGGCGCGAGCTCGACTCGATTCGGCAAGGCGTGATCGAAGGGGCCTACTGGCTGCGCGAGCCGGGACCGAACTGCGACCTCGTGCTGGCCTACCAGGGCGCGGTCGCGTCCGAGGCGCTGGCCGCTGCAGGCTCGCTCGCGGAGGGGCGGCGCGACGCAGGCATCCTGGCGGTGACCTCCGCCGACCGGCTGAACGCCGGTTGGCAGGCGGCGCAGGCCGCGCGCATCAACGGCCGCGCCTGCCAGAGCCCGGTCGAGGCGCTGCTGGAACCGCTGTCGCGCGACTGCCTCCTGGTCACCGTGATCGACGGCCACCCGGCCACGCTTTCCTGGCTCGGCTCGGTGCACGGGCACCGGGTTGCGGGACTCGGGGTCGAGCATTTCGGCCAGGCCGGAAGCGTCGCGGACCTCTACCGCCATTTCGGCATCGACCGGAACTCGATCCTGACCGTGATCGAGAGCCTCTCTCCCGGACGCCCGCTGCGAGCGGTCGGAGGGCTGGCATGATGCACCGGTCCTGGGCCGACTTCACGGCACGCGACTTCGCCGCGCTCGAGCGCGAGAGCGTCGTGGCCGTGCTCCCGATCGGCGCGACCGAGCAGCACGGGCCGCATCTGCCGCTTTCCGTTGACCGGGCGATACTTGACGGGATCATTGCGGCCGCCGTGCCGCAGATCCCCGACGACGTGCCGGCCCTCTTCCTCCCGACCATGCCCGTGGGCAAGTCCAACGAGCACGGCGCATGGGCCGGCACGCTGACGCTTTCCGCGCAGACATTCATCTCCCTGTTGATGGAGATCGGCGGCTCCGTCGCCGCTGCCGGCGTGAGGAAGCTGGTGATCCTGAACTCCCATGGCGGCCAGGTCGCGCCGATGGACATCGTGGCGCGCGACCTTCGCGTCAGGCACCGAATGCTGACCCTTGCCGCGAGCTGGTTCGCGCAAGGCGTGCCAGACGGGCTGTTTCCCGAAGACGAGCGGCGCTTCGACATTCACGCAGGCGACATGGAAACGAGCGTGATGCTTGCCCTGCATGGCGAGCTCGTCCGGATGGAGCATGCGCGCGATTTCCGGCCCGCCATAGCCGACATCGATCAAGCCTGCAGCCATGTCGGCCTTTCGCCTGCCGGGAAGCTCGGCTGGATGGCGCAGGACATGAATGCTGCCGGCGCCTGCGGCAACGCGGCGGCGGCCACGGCGGAGAAAGGCCGCGCGGTGATTGACCACGCAGCACGGGAGCTGGTTTCGCTGCTGGGGGAGGTTCACCGCACGCCGCTGTCGATTCTCGACACCGTCGCAGACCCGGACGCCTTCGCATGAGCGGCGATCCGATCATCACGATGGACCGCGTGTCCAAGGAATTCGGAGACGTGCTGGCTGTCGACGACATGAGCATGAGCATCCGCGAGGGCGAATTCGTCACCCTGCTCGGTCCGTCCGGCTGCGGAAAGTCCACCGCATTGAAAATGGTCGCCGGTTTCCTGCCGCTGACGGCCGGAGAGATCAGGATCACGCCGCCGAAAGGCGATGCCGAGCACGATCTCGGCTTCGTGTTCCAGGAGCCCACGCTGATGCCCTGGGCATCCGTCTTCGACAATGTCTACCTGCCGCTCCAGCTTGCCGGCGTCAGGCGCGGCGACGGCGAGTCCCGGGTGCGCGACGCGTTGAAGGAGGTCGGCCTTTCGCGCTTTGCGCGTTCCTACCCGCGCCAGTTGTCGGGGGGCATGAAGATGCGGGTGTCGATCGCCCGCGCCTTGGTCACCCGGCCACGAATCCTCCTGATGGACGAGCCCTTTGCCGCGCTCGACGAGATGACCCGCTCCAAGCTCAACAACGACCTGATCCAGCTGGCGGACTTCCATGGCCTGACCGTGGTCTTCGTCACGCACTCGGTCTTCGAGAGCGTCTATCTCTCCACCCGCGTCATCGTCATGGCCGCGCGACCCGGGCGGCTGGCGGCGGACATGCGCCTGGATGCCCCCTGGCCGCGCGGCGAAGACTACCGCACGTCGCCAGAGTTCACGGCCGAGGCCCGGCGAATATCGGAAACCCTGAAAGGCACGCTTCATGTCGACGAAATCGACCACTGACCAGGCTCCAAGAATGCACGACGGCGCCGGCGCCCCCATCAACGTCGGGCATCTGCGCCGCGCGAGGCGCGAACGGATCCTGAGCTGGGTCATGCCAATCGTGCTGCTGACCGTTGCGGTCTGCCTCTGGGAATTCCTGGTCCGGTATCACGAGATTCCCAAATACCTGATTCCGGCCCCGAGCCTGATTGCCGAGACCCTGGTGAGGGATTTCCCTTCGCTCATGGCGTCATCGTGGTTCACGGTGAAGCTTACCTTTCTCTCGCTCGCGCTTGCGATCGTCGGCGGCGTTCTGCTGGGCGCGCTGTTCGCCCTGTCGCGACCGGTGGAACTGAGCCTCTTCCCGTTTGCCGTGATCCTTCAGGTCACGCCGGTTGTGGCGATCGCGCCGCTCATTCTCATCTACGTGGACAGCACATTTGCCGCGCTCCTGATTTGTGCCTGGATCGTCGCGTTCTTTCCGATCCTGACGAACACGGTGGTCGGCCTTCGGTCCGCCGATCACAACCTGCGCGACCTTTTCACGATGTACAGGGCAACGCCGTGGCAGAGGCTGCGCTACCTCCTGGCCCCGTCCGCCCTGCCCTACTTCATGGCCGCGCTTCGCGTCGCCGGCGGACTGGCGCTGATCGGCGCGGTGGTGGCGGAATTCGTCGCCGGGACGGCAGGCCAGCACACCGGGCTCGCCAGCCGGATCATCGAGAGCTCGTTTCGGAGCGAAATCCCCCGGATGTTCGCCGCGCTGTTCCTGGTGTCCCTGCTGGGCATCGTGATCTTCATCCTGACCAGCTGGGCCTCGCACCGGGTTCTGGGTCACTGGCACGAAAGCGAGATCCGCGGTGAACACTGAGTTCAGCCATGTTCTCCTGAACGGCCGGACGGTTGCGCTCGGCCTGCGGCAGGGCCGCATCGCCACGATCGAGCCGCGACAGGAACCGGCGCGCCACGTGGCCATCCCGCTGCCCGTGGACCCGCATGTGCACCTCGACAAGACCTTCACCGCCGGGCGCTGCAGGTCAGCGAGGCCCGGCCTCTTTGGCGCAATTGACGCAATGGAAACGGATCTCGCGAACTGGAGCGAAGAGGATCTGCGCTCCCGCATGGGCCGGGCGCTGCAGGAAGCCAGCGACAACGGAATATGCGCGCTTCGCAGCCACGTGGACTGGCCCGAGCCGAAGGCGCCGCTGGCATGGCACGTGCTCGGCGAGATGGCCCGGGACTGGCGAAGCCGCGTTCGCGTGCAGCGGGCCTCGCTGACACCGCTCGATCTCTTGGGCGATCCGGATCACGGGCCGGGCATCGCCAAACGCGTTGCCGACGACGGCGAGGTCCTGGGCTGCTTCGTCTATCGCAATTCCAGGATCGACGAGTGGCTGGAACGGGTGTTCGCGCTGGCCTCAAGACATGGCCTGCGTCTCGACTTTCACGTCGATGAAGGGCTGGAGTCGGAGGCGGACGCCTTTGACCGCATCGTGGCCCTGACCGCAGGGCACCGCCTTGCGGGGCGGGTCCTTTGCAGCCATGCCTGCTCGCTGTCGATCCGGCCCGAACGGGAGGTCGCACGCACGGCAGCCGCAGCCGCGGAAGCCGGTGTCGCGCTGGCGGTTCTGCCGACCGTCAATCTCTGGCTGCAGGACAGCTCCCGCAACCGGACCCCGAGGCTGCGCGGACTTGCACCCGTGCACGAGATGCGCGCCGCCGGGGTTTCCGTCCTGTTCGGGTCGGACAACGTCGCCGACCCGTTCTATCCTTTTGGCAGCTACGACACGATCGAGGTGCTGCGGCTGGCGTCGGTGTCGGCGCAGTTCGATCCGGCGGAATGGCTGGATGCGATAACCACGGGACCCGGCGAGGCGCTGGGGCTGGACCGGCCGCCGCTCGCGGTCGGCGCCCCGGCAGATTTCCTGCTGATTGAAGGACACGACTGGAACGAGGCGCTGCGCAGCCCGCGTGCCCGCCGGCTGGTCGTGCGGACTGGCGAGATCGGGCAAGACGCCAGGGCGGCAGCATGAAAGCAACGGCTCAGCAGCTGGCGGCATTCCGAAAGGACATCGGAAGCATCCCCTGCCATGACGACCCGGGGCTGCTGCAGACGAAATCACGTGACTACTACTGGTACTCGCCGATCCTGAAGGAGCGGCTCGATCGCTGCCAGGGCCAGTTGCTGGTGCGTCCGCGAACCGAAGAGGAGGTCAGGACCATAGCCGAATCGGTGGCGCGGCACCGAATTCCGTTGACCGTCAGGGGCGGCGGCACCGGCAACTACGGGCAGTGCGTTCCTATCGACGGCGGCGTGATTCTGGAGATCACCGGCCTGTCGGCCATACGCGAGATCTCCGACGGGCGCGTGATCTGCGGAGCCGGCGCCCGCATCGGGAAGGTGGAGGACGAAGTGGCCCGAACCGGGCAGATGCTG
Organism: Boseongicola sp. SB0675_bin_26; assembly: GCA_009843725.1. Classification (GTDB taxonomy): domain Bacteria; phylum Pseudomonadota; class Alphaproteobacteria; order Rhodobacterales; family Rhodobacteraceae; genus JAJEFO01. Next base: position 4,145 of record VYCX01000197.1, on the reverse strand, counting down.
ACCATGTTTCCCTCGACCAAGCGGATCGCCACGATGGGGGGATTCGTGGCCGGCGGCTCGGGAGGCATCGGCTCGCTGCGCCATGGCATGCTGCGCGACGGAGGAAACATCACCTACCTGCGCATCGTCACCGTCGAGGAGAATCCCAGAATCATCGAGCTCCGCGGCAAGGACATCCTGAAGGCCCAGCATGCCTACGGCACGAACGGCATCATCACCGAGATGGACTATGCGCTTGCGCCGGCCACCGACTGGATTCATGCGATCGCGCTCTTCGGCGGCTATCGCACGGCACTCGACTTCGCCGTGCAGGCACAGGACGCAGGTCTCGACGCCTATCTCCTGACGGTCGTGGAACGCGGATTCGCCCGCTTCTATCGCCGCCTCGCAGGCCATTTTCCCGCCGGAAGGGATGCAGTCTTTTCGATGATGGCCCCGGACGCGATGCCGGAATTCCGTGCCTGCGTGGAAAGCCTCCGCGGAACGGTCAGCCTTGAAATGCCCCTCCACGAGGTGGAGGCCGCCAACCTGCCTCCGGCCTGGGAATGCGGCTGGAACCACACCACGCTGCAGGCGCTGAAGCTCGAACCGGGCATCTGGTCCTATCTGCAGGTGGCCTATCCGCGCCCGTTCGATCCTGATCTCGTTGTGCGCCAGAAGGAGCGCTATGGCGACGAAGTCCATTTCCATCACGAGATGGCGCGCATGGACGGCACGGTCCAGGTCTTCGCGTTGCCGCTCGTGAGGTGGCGTGGCCGGGAGCGCATGTACGAGATCATTCACGAAATTGAGGAGATCGACGGCTGCACGATTTTCGATCCGCACGCGATCACGATTGAAGACGGGGGCATGAAGGAGATCGACACGGTGCAGATCGAATTCAAGAAGGAAGCCGATCCCCACGGCTTGATGAACCCGGGAAAAACCCGGGGCTGGCTGCCCGAAATGGAAAGGGCGTAACCCGAACTCTCATGCAAGAGGAGAATGGAACCATGATGAAAAGAATGTTCGCCATGCTGGCGGCAACGCTGATTGCGGGCGGCGCCACGGCCGCCGACAAGGTCGTCTTCGCCACCAACTGGCTTGCCCAGGGCGGTCACGGCGGCTTCTACCAGGCGCTCGCCGATGGAACCTACGAGAAGCACGGCCTGGACGTGGAGATCCAGATGGGCGGTCCCCAGATGAACAACCGCCCGCTGCTGGCCGCAGGCAAGATCGATTTCCTGATGACCGGCAACCTGCTGCTCTCGATCGACAACGTCCGCAACGAAATTCCCACGATCGTCGTGGCGTCCTATTTCGAAAAGGATCCGCAGGTCCTGATCGCCCACAAGGGCCAGTATGGCGGCTGGGACGACCTGGTCAACGCGCCGAAGATCCTGATCTCGAAAGACGGGCAGTTCAGCTTCTGGCAGTGGATGACGGCCGAGCACGGCTTCAGGGACGAGAGCCTTCGTCCATACGGCTACAACCTCGCCGAATTCCTGAGTGACGAGAAGATGGTGCAGCAGGGCTACGCGACGGCGGAGCCGCTTTACGCGGCAAGCGCGGGGGCCGAGGTGGAGACCTTTGTGCTGGCCGACCATGGCTGGAGCACCTATTCGACCACCGTCGAAACCAGGGTAGAGCTGGTCGAAGGCAACCCCGACCTCGTGCAGCGCTTCATAGATGCGTCGACCATCGGTTGGTACAACTACCTCTATGGCGACAATTCCGCTGGCAACGCGGCGATCATGGAGGCCAATCCGGACCAGACGCCCGAAAAGCTCGCCGCCGAGGTCGCGCAGATGAAGGCGCTCGGAATCATTGACAGCGGCTACCAGCTCGAGGCCGGAATCGGCGCGATCGACCTGCAGAGGGTCAGGGCCTTTCACGATCTTGCCGTGGAGGCCGGAATCATCGAAGCCGGTTCGGTCGATGTCGAAATGGTCGCAACCGACCGCTTCGTGAACAAAATGGTCGGAATGGACCTCAAGCCGTAGGTGCGCGGGGACATGCGGCTGCTAGTGGTATTCTGTCACCCGAGTCGCGAGAGCTTTGGCGCCGCCCTGTTCGAAACCGCCTGCCGCACCCTGCGTGCGGCAGGCCATGAGGTTCGCGTGCACGATCTCTACCGCGAGGGATTCGAGCCGGTCCTGAGCGAGCAGGAATGGTCCGACTACCTGCCGCGCACCCGGACCATCATCGACAAGCACCCCGATCACGTCGACGACCTGCAATGGGCCGAGGGGCTTGTGGTGATCTACCCGACCTGGTTCTACGGGCCACCCGCGATGCTGAAGGGCTGGCTCGAAAGGGTGTGGCTGCCTGGCGTCGCGTTTGAAGTTGCCGACGCCCGGCTGAAGCGCCCGAAAGGAAAGCTCGGCAACGTCAGGCTCTTTGTCGGCATCACGACATCCGGATCACCCTGGTGGTGGCTCCGACTCATACGCGATCCCGGCCGCAGCTTGTGGACAAGGGGTCTGCGCCCGCTGTTTTCGCCGAATTGCAGGGTGACCTGGCTCCAGCTCCATGACATGAACAACTCGACAGAAAACGATCGGACAGGCTTCCTCGCCCGCGTAGAGAGAACCTTGCAGCGCATTCCGGCATGACATTGAACAGATCTCCACTTGCGCCTCGCGGCACCCGGAATGGGCGCGGCAGGCTTGCAACCGTCTTCGGCGCCATGGCTGCAAGCGATGATTCACGCGCCAATGCCGACGGTTTCGCCGGCCTGCGACGCGGGTCCAACCGGCTCATTGAACGCAACCCAGGCACGGCTTCCAGGCCGGAGGCCGCAGCGAATTGGCTTCACGCGCCTTGCACGGCGGAACGAAGCACCGCGGCGATGAAGCTGGTCTGCCGCTCGAAGGACGCCGCCTGCGATTTGCGTCGCTGCTCTGGCAAGCGGCGGGAAGCGTCGTGCCTTGGTCATGCACGGACGCCATTTTGGCCAGGCCAGCCGTCGATCTCGGCCGACCGCGGCGTTTCGACTGCCGTGTCCGGCAAGGACGATCCTGTCGGGCCCTGCGCGGCAGACACATTCCGGGCCGGCACATGAATTCACGCACTGATTTCGCCCGGAAGCGCGAGGCTCTGAATGAAAGGATCCGCGAAGCCGCAATTGCGGAATTCGCCGAGCACGGCCTGCGCGGCACGACGACGCAGGCCATCGCCGATCGCGCGGGACTTACCAAGACCAAGCTTCACTATCACATCAGCGGCAAGGAGGAGCTGTACCAGGACGTCATCGACCAGATCATCGGGATCTGGGCCGACCTGTTCGACGGAAGCGCCGTCAACCAGGATCCGGAATCCGTGCTGAGGGACTACATAGTCCGCAAGGTCCGGTTTTCGCTCGAGCATCCCGACAAGGTCAAGCTGTTCGCGAACGAGGTCATGCGCGACGCAGGAATGTTGCAGGATCACTGGATACGGTCGCGCGAAGACGTCCGGCGCTCGGCCGCGCTGATCGAGAACTGGGTCGCCGAGGGGCGTATACGCCCCGTCGATCCCGTCTTGCTGCTGTTCCACATCTGGGCGATGACCGAATACTATGCTGTCATGGGCAAGCAGGTACGGTTCTTTCTGGAGCTGGAGGATTCGGAATCGGTGACTGCGGAACATGTCGCTTCCGAAATTGCCAACGTGGTTCTGAACGGGCTGCTCAAGGCCGACGGCGCGAGACCAACCGACACGTGATTCCTCGTGAAATGCATCACCTGCCCCGATCCTCCAAAGGCCCGCCACAGCCATTTCATTTGACTTCGTTCCGAATTGTGGGCCGTTGACCATCGACTTGCGATGCGGGCGGACCGATGCCAGATCCTGTCCCAAATGCCGCCGGAACGGTGGCGCAGGCGAGACGGGCAGGTGGCAGGAAGAATGCAGGCCGGACAGTGAACGCCGACATCGAATTGCGGATGAACGTGCGCTCGCAAGTGCCGCACAGGTGCAGCAATCAGGTGCAAACCGGAACAATCAAGAATCCAGGACAACGGATTCGTGCGGGGGACCGGCGCAACGCAGCCTCCTGCCGCGATCCGACGAATCCGGCCGCACTTGACGACGGCGATCCGCACCGGAAGCACGCTCCGCCACGAGCCGTCGCCGGGACGGGAAGCGCGCAAGGGGAACGAGACGCGGCGGAACCCCTGCAGGCC
>VYCX01000508.1 GCA_009843725.1 Boseongicola sp. SB0675_bin_26 | reverse complement strand
TTCGTCCTGGCAACGGACGTTGTCTTCCTGAAGGCCGTGCGCAACACCCTGTTCTTCGTGGTTGTCGTCGCGCCGCTCCAGGCGGCGGCGGCGCTGGGCCTGGCGCTCCTCATCAACCGCAAGGTTCGCGGCATCAACATTTTCCGGACGATCTACTTCATGCCGGTCGTGATCTCGATGGTCGTGGTCTCGATGCTCTGGCGGTTCATCTATGACGGCCAGAACGGTCTCCTGAACACGGTGCTCGGCATGCTGACCTTCGGCTGGTTCGAGCCGGTCGACTGGCTCGGGCAGACATCCACAGCGCTGCCCTCGATCATGGCGATGTCAATCTGGCAGAGCGTCGGCTTTCACATGATCATCTGGCTTTCGGGTCTCCAGACGATCCCGGCATCCCTGTACGAAGCGGCGAGGATCGAGGGCGCGTCGCGGTGGCAGACGTTTCGGTACGTGACGTGGCCAGGTCTCCGCAACACCGCAATTCTGGTGATGATCATCATCACCATGCAGGCATTCACGCTCTATCCGCAGGTCGCGGTCATGACGGGAGGCGGGCCGCTGGACAGCACGCAATCCATCGTCTTCCAGATGGTGGAGCGCGGCTATGGAAGGCAGGACATTTCGGGCGGATCGACGATCTCCGTCTTCCTCTTCCTGTTCGTGCTCTCGATTTCGCTCCTGCAGCGCTGGCTGACGCGGGAGAAGTGACATGACCCTGGAGCGCAAGACCCGGCTGATCGGACTTTACCTCTTCCTGGGCTTCATCGCCTGCATCTTCGTCCTGCCGATCCTCTTCATGGTCATGTCCTCTTTCAAGCCGGACCTGCAGCTCCTGAGCGACAGCTCGTCACTGCGCGCATTCCTTCCGGTCGGCGACATCGGCGTCGACAACTACCGCGATGCCTTCAGCAGGGCTCCGGTCGGACTCTTCATCTTCAATTCGGTCTTCATCACGGCGACGACGCTGGTGCTGTCGCTGTTCCTTGCCTCGATCGCCGCCTTCTCGTTCGTGTTCATCGAATGGCGTGGCAAGACGGTGGTTCTGGCGATCATCATCGCGACGTACATCCTGCCCTTCGAGACCGTTGCCGTGCCGCTGCTTCTCCTGGTGAACAACCTGCCGTGGCTGAGCACCGAAGGCGTCACCTGGGGCTGGCTCAACTCCTACCAGGTGCAGATCGTGCCCTGGATCATCCGGGCGCTCGAGATCTTCCTCTTCGTCCAGTACTTCCGCGACCTGCCGCGTGACCTCGTGGAGTCGGCCCGCGTTGAAGGCGCAAGCTGGTTTCAGGTCTATCGCCGCGTGGTGATGCCGCTGTCCGGTCCAGTCATCGCGACGGTCGCGATCCTGAAGTTTCTCGAGATGTACAACAACCAGTTCATCTGGCCGATCATGGTCGTGCAGGAAGAGGGCCTGAGACCGATCATGGTGGGATTGCTCTACTTCTTCCAGCTGAACACGGCATGGGGCGAGATCATGGCCTATCTCACCATCATCACGGTACCGGTCCTGGCATTCTACCTGGTCCTGCAGCGCGCGTTCATCGCCTCGATCGCGTCAACCGGCGTGAAGGGATAGGCATGCTGGCACTTGAGGATCATTGGGTCTGGGACAGCTGGTACCTGCACGACGGCAACCACTGGCATTGCTGGTACCTGAAGGCTCCGAAGTCCATCGGCGACCCGGAGCTTCGCCACTGGAACGTGACCCAGGGCCACGCCGTCAGCGACGATCTCGTGACGTGGGAGCATCGCGGAACCTCGCTTGCGCCTTCCGAAGGTCCGGCCTGGGACGACAAGACCACCTGGACCGGATCGACACTGCGTGGCGACGATGGCTCCTGGCACTACTTTTACACCGGAACCTCCGAAGCGGAGGGCGCGCTGGTCCAGCGGATCGGTCACGCGGTCGGCGAAGACCTGGAAACCTGGGAACGAGCGGGCGACGGCCTCTGCCTCGACCTGACGGGCCCGAATGCCGCGCATTACGAGACCGACTGGGAGGGCGCATGGCACGACCGTGCCATGCGCGACCCCTGGGTCATGAAGGATCCGGACGGCCCGGGGTGGTTGATGTACTTCACCGCGCGCGCGGCCGGGGTCGACGAAACCAATGACGCGGGATGCATCGGATTCGCCACCTCGCCCGACCTGATGACGTGGACGCTGGAACCTCCGGTGTTCACCGGTGGCTGGGGCCAGCTCGAAGTGCCGCAGGTTCTGCAGATCGACGGCAGCTGGCACTGCCTCTTCTGCATGGATCCCGAACATCAGGCGCGCTGGAACGCAAGGAAGAACGGTCGCATCGGGCGCGGCACGCACTACCTGATCGGCGACACGCCGCGCGGTCCCTGGCGGCTGCCGGACGGCGATGGGCTGGACACGAAGGCCCTTCGCTATGCCGCCCGCATCGTCGAGCATGACGGCCTCAAGCTCCTCGGGTTCAAGGACGGCGGACCGGGCGGCTTTGGCGGCTACATCATGGATCCCGCGCCCGTGTTCCGACGCGGGGACGGAACCCTGACCCTGGAGCGCTGACATGGCTGGCATTCAACTTTCCAACGTTCGCAAGCAGTTCGGGACGGTCGAAGTGATCCGGGGGGTCGACATCGACATCGTGGACGGGGAATTCGTCGTCTTCGTGGGTCCGTCGGGTTGCGGCAAGTCCACGCTCCTGAGGCTGATCGCCGGGCTGGAGGACATATCCGGCGGCGAGATTCGGATCGGCGGCCGCGTCGTCAACGATCTCCAGCCCAAGGAACGCGGCGTTGCGATGGTCTTCCAGTCCTACGCGATCTTTCCGCACATGACCGTGCGCGAGAACATCGCCTTCGGCCTCACGATCCGCAGGGAAAGCAAGAGCGTGGTCGAGCAAAAGGTCGCAGAGGCCGCGCGCATGCTGCAGATGGAAAACCTGCTTGACCGTCGCCCCTCCCAGCTCTCGGGCGGCCAGCGGCAAAGGGTGGCCATAGGCCGAGCGGTTGTGCGCGACCCGTCGGTCTTTCTCTTCGACGAACCGCTGTCGAATCTTGACGCGGCTCTTCGAATGAGCACGCGCCAGGAAATCGCGACCCTGCATTCCCAGCTGAAGACCACGATGATCTACGTGACCCACGACCAGGTCGAGGCCATGACGCTCGCCGACAAGATCGTTGTGCTGCGGGACGGCGAAGTCATGCAGGCGGGCGCGCCGATGGACCTCTATCACAACCCCGCCAACCTGTTTGTCGCCGGCTTCCTGGGAGCGCCGTCCATGAACTTCATCGCGGTCTCCGTGGACTGTGCGGACGCCACAACGGTCAGGGTCTCCGGCCCGGCGACCAGCGGCCTTGACGTCAAGGCGGGCGAGCGCCGCTTCACGACCGGCCAGAAGGCGACGCTCGGCATTCGCCCGCAGCAACTGCGGCCCGTCGCGGACGGCACGGGGCCGCTCAACGGCAGGGTGGTCCTGACCGAACGGCTGGGCAGCGAAACGATCGTGGACGTGCGCCTGAGCTCGAATGACAGCATCGTTGCGGCGCTGCCGGAGGACACGATCCTGCATCCGGGCGACGCGGTTTCGTTCGATTTCGACCCGGCGCATGCGCACCTGTTCGACGAAGCCCTGTGACGAAGCCCGCCGTCATACTTGACCCTCATTGGCGAACCATGGCCGAACTGTTCTCGCAGGGCACGCTCCTGGCCTTGCGCGAGGAATTCGACGTGATCTGGGGAAGGGACGAACCGATCTCCAGTGACGCCTTTGACGCGGCCTGGCCGTCAGCATCCGTGCTGATATCCGCGACCCCCACCGTCACTCGGAAGATGCTCGACGATGCACCGGAGCTTCGTGCAGTGATCGAGGTCTCCGGCACCTTTCCGGCCTCGATCGACTACGAGGCCTGTGCCGCGAAGGGCGTCGAGGTCCTTTCGTGCGCTCCGGGGTTTCGGGAATCCGTCGCGGAAATGGGACTGGCAATGGCCCTCGCGGGCGCGCGCGGGCTGGTCGCCGAGCACGAAGCGTTTCGAGGCGGCAACGAAGGCTGGCTGCAGGAAAACTCGACGACCGATTTCTCATTGCACGGCGCAAGGATCGGGTTTGTCGGCTTCGGGCAAATCGCCAGGGAACTGACGGGATTGCTGGCTCCGTTTCGCCCGAGAGCCAAGGCTCATGATCCTTGGCTGGCGCCAGGGGATGTGAACCGGTTCGACGTGGAACTGTGCAGGCTCGAAGACCTGCTGAAGTGGTCTCGCTGCCTGTTTGTCACGGCTGCTCCGACATCCCGGAACAAGGCGCTCATCTCGGCAGACATGGTTGCCCTGCTCCCGGACCACGCACTTGTCGTGCTCCTGAGCCGGGCCCATCTGGTGGATTTCGACGCGCTCGTGGCAGCGGCGATGACCGGGCGAATACGGGTCGCCGTGGACGTATTCCCCGTTGAACCGCTGCCGCAGGACCATTCAGTCAGGCAGGTGTCCAATGTCATTCTCTCGCCGCACCGCGCGGCAGCGGTTCAAGGTGGCCGCCACCTGATCGGCGACATGATCTTGACGGACCTGAAGGCCATGTGCTCGGGAGAGTCCTGTCGACAACTCGCGACGTCCGACTCCAGCCGCGTCGAACTGGTCGCCGGCGTCGGGAACGCCGCCCGGGCAGTCAACAGGGCCGACGCGCAGGCAGCAAGTCACCTGCCGCACCCGTCACGCGGCGCCTGAATGCCGGCTCTGTGAAGGAGTTGACTACGGCGGCGGGTGCCTTGAAATTGGATCGCGGCAAGCTGATCGGGCAAGGGAAGACAGAAATGACCAGGTACCACCCGCTATTGGTCGCGTTGCACTGGATCATGGCAGCCATGGTCGTCGCGTCGCTCTTCTTCGGAAAGGTGCTCTTGTCGACCATGAGCAATGCCGATCCACAAAAGCTGCAGGGGCTCGCGGGCCACATTACAGTTGGCCTTGCCTTGGGGGCGCTCCTGGTCCTGCGCCTGGCCGTCCGGCTCGCTTCTGCAAAGCCTCCTCATGCCGAGACGGGGAGTGCGTTTCTGGACAGGGTCGGCATCGCGACCCATTGGATCATGTACCTGCTGATCGCGCTCATGGTGCTCAGCGGGCTGGGCACGGCCCTGTCCGGCGGCCTGTTTCCGATCGTCTTCGGCGGAAGCGGCGAGCCGTTGCCGGCCAACCTGTCCACGCTTGCTCCACGCCTGGCACACGGGTTGATATCGAACCTTCTCGTCCTTCTCGTGCTGTTGCACGCCTGCGCTGCCTTCTATCACCAGTTCTACCTGCACGACGGCCTGTTTCGGCGCATGTGGTTCGGAAACCGCGATCGCCAGGTCCCGCCAGACAACCATTGAAATGGTTCCGGTCGCACACGCCATGCCGGAAACCGTTCCGACCGAAAGGGGAGAGATTTGAAACTCGGCAATTTCAAGGTCCTGACATTTGACGTGTACGGCACGCTCATTGACTGGGAGACAGGGATTATCGAAGGATTGAAGCCGCTGACCGACCGCACCAGCCATTCACTCGGCCGCAACGAGATCCTCGAGACCCACGCATATCATGAATCCACGATCCAGCACCTGACGCCGTCAAAGCTGTACCGCGATCTGCTGCCGGTCGTTTACCGGCGCCTCGCGGAGGAATGGAACGTCACCGTGTCCTGGGACGAGTGCCAGGCATACGGCGCGACCGTGGGGTCCTGGCCGGCCTTTCCGGACAGCGCGGAAGCGCTGGAATACCTGAAGAAGCACTACAGGCTGGCCGTCCTGACCAACACGGACAACGTCAGCTTTGCCGGGAGCAACGCGAAGCTTCGCGTCGAGTTTGACAACGTCTACACGGCGGAGGACATCGGCTCGTACAAGCCGGCCTCCCGAAACTTCGATTACATGATCGAAGCGCTTGGCAGGCAGGGATTCGACAAGTCCCAGATCCTGCACGTGGCCGAGAGCCTGTTTCATGACCATGCCCCGGCAAACGGGTTCGGACTGGCGAATTGCTGGATATATCGTCGACACGACAAGGACGGGTTCGGCGCAACGATGGACCCCGGAAACACGCCGCATGCAGACTTCCGGTTCAACAGCATGTCGGAATTCGCTGCGGCACACCGGGCCGAGGCAGACCCGTAAGCGAAGTCGGCACTTTTCGCAGGATGCAAGACTGACGACGGTCGCGTCTTCCAGGAACCGTCAAGCCACGATTCCCTCCCTTCGACAACGTCCCGAGACCAGGCGCGGGTGACGATTTGTCTCGGGTCCCAGAATCCCTATGGTCGCTCCTCGGAATTGATGTAACGTCGCCTCCACGGACAACATTGGACGCACTTTTGAGAGATCAGATGGTGAGCTTGCCGTGAAGATTTCACGTTCCGCAGATCTGAGACTGGACTGCCAGCACTGCCCGGTGAGACACCGAGCCATCTGCGCCGCAAGCGATGACGGGGAATTCGAAAGGCTGAACGCCATCAAGTTCTACAAGTCGGTCCCCGCAGGCCAGGCCGTCGTGCTCCGTGGCGAAAAGCTGGATGTCGTCGCCTCCATCGTGTCTGGCGTCGCGATCCTCTCGAAGACCACCGCTGACGGAAGAATGCAGATCACCGGCATCCTCCTGCCGTCGGACTTCATCGGTCGGCCGGGGCGTGACACCTGCGACCACGACATTTCCGCCGTCACCGACCTGACGCTCTGCTGCTTCAGGCGAAGACCGTTCGAGGATCTGGTCGAGAGGGCGTCGGGCATCAGGAAGCGGCTTCTGGACATTGCGTTCGACGAGCTCGATGCGGCCCGGACCTGGATGCTGCTGCTCGGATGCCTGACAGCGCGGGAGAAGATTGTCAGCTTCCTTATGCTCGTTGTTCGCCGGTCCGTATTGCCGGAAGATGCCGATCAACCGGTCCGGATAGACCTGCCTCTGTCGCGCGAAGCGACGGCAAGCTACCTGGGCCTTACCATCGAGACCGTCAGCCGCCAGATGTCGAGACTCCGCAAGGACGGCCTCATCGAGCTGGAGACGGCAAGGCGTGTCATCATTCCGGACACTTCGCGCCTTGAAGCGGAACTCGAAAATGCGGACTAGCGCGTTGCTCGCGGCGGGCCTTCCGACATGTCGCAATGCGGTGAGGTTGCGTCAAGCGACGCCGACCGCGGCTCACGATGCCTTTCAGGTCGCTCACTTCCGCCAATTTGCGGATCGTCTTGACATGGATCAAGGCAGCGCGAACCGCCTTGCAGCATGGTCCCGGCGAAAATTGCCAACCGGGCTGCACCGAGCGCGGCAGACTTGCCGTCCAGGCGTCCTCGGGCGAACACCAGGTCGAGGATGCCAACAGACTTGCCCAAGCACACCAAGGAACGTCCCGTGCCGCGCGGGTCATCAATCCCAGCCTGAGGGCTGCGACCACCAATCAATCCCGGGAATCCAGTCATGTGGGATACGCTGAAACTGACCTTGCTGGGCCTGACGGCCCTGATTGCGGCTCTCGCCGCGAACTGGGGGCATGACCTTGCGTACCAGGTGCATGCGGCGCTGATCATGCTGGTCGCCGCCGGGCTGTTCGTCTGGCAGGTCGGCCAAGTCGGCGAAAGACGGCCGGCCGTCGACGCTTCCGGCTATGCGGACGACGTCATCCGCGCCGGAGTGATCGCCACCGCCTTCTGGGGCATTGTCGGCTTCCTCGTCGGGGTGGTGATCGCGCTGCAGCTCGCCTATCCGGCCCTGAACTTCGACTGGGGACAGCCATACACCAATTTCGGCCGGCTCAGGCCCCTGCACACGAGCGCCGTCATATTCGCATTCGGCGGCAACGCGCTCATCATGTCGTCGTTCTACATTGTCCAGCGGACCAGCGGGACGCGGCTCTGGGGCGGCAACCTGGCATGGTTCGTGTTCTGGGGCTACAACCTCTTCATCGTGCTGGCCGCCACGGGATACATCCTCGGCTCGACGCAATCCAAGGAATACGCCGAACCCGAATGGTACATCGACCTGTGGCTGGCGATCGTCTGGGTCGCGTTCCTCGCCGTCTACATGGGCACGATCTTCAACCGGCGCGAAAGGCACATCTACGTCGCGAACTGGTTCCTGCTCTCCTTCATCATCACGGTCGCGATGCTGCACATCGTGAACAACATCTCGATTCCGGTCTCGATCTGGGGATCGAAGTCGGTGCAGGTCTTCGCGGGCGTGCAGGATGCAATGGTGCAATGGTGGTACGGGCACAATGCCGTGGGCTTCTTCCTGACAGCAGGCTTCCTCGGGATGATGTACTATTTCGTGCCCAAGCAGGCAGACCGCCCGATCTACAGCTACAAGCTTTCGATCATCCACTTCTGGGCGCTGATCTTCCTGTACATCTGGGCGGGACCGCACCATCTGCACTACACCGCCCTGCCGGACTGGGCCTCCACGCTTGGAATGGTGTTCTCGGTGATCCTCTGGATGCCGTCATGGGGCGGGATGATCAACGGCCTCATGACGCTGCAAGGGGCATGGGACAAGCTCCGGACTGACCCGATAGTCCGCATGATGGTGATTTCGCTCGCCTTCTACGGCATGTCGACCTTCGAGGGTCCGATGATGTCGATCCGCGCAGTCAACGCGCTCTCGCACTACACCGACTGGACCATCGGCCACGTGCATTCGGGAGCGCTCGGCTGGAACGGCCTGATCACCTTTGCCGTGCTCTACTTCCTTACTCCGCGCCTCTGGGGCCGCAAGGAAATGCACTCGATGCCGGCGATCAACTGGCACTTCTGGCTCGCGACCATTGGCATCGTGCTCTACGCGGCGTCGATGTGGGTGACAGGCATCCTGGAGGGCCTGATGTGGCGCGAGGTCGATTCCCAGGGCTTCCTCGTGAACTCCTTCGCCGACACCGTCGAAGCCAAGTATCCTATGTATGTCGTTCGCGCGCTGGGGGGTGTCCTCTACCTCGCCGGCGCGGGAATCATGGCCTGGAACATGTGGATGACGATCAGGGGCGGCGCGCGCGCGGCGGCGCCCGTCGGCGTCCCGGCGGAATAGGGAGGCGCACATGTCCACCATCAGCAAGCACCGCATCCTGGAAAGGAGCCCTACCCTCCTCCTCATATTCTCGCTGCTCGTCGTCTCGGTCGGCGGGATCGTCGAGATTGCGCCCCTCTTCTATATCGAGAACACGATCGAGGACGTTGAGGGCGTGCGTCCCTATTCGCCGCTCGAGCTGGCTGGGCGCGACATCTACGTCCGCGAAGGATGCTATGTCTGCCACAGCCAGATGATCCGGCCGATGCGGGACGAGGTCGAGCGCTACGGCCACTACTCGCTGGCCGCCGAATCGAAGTACGACCACCCGTTCCAGTGGGGGTCCAAGCGAACCGGCCCGGACCTCGCCCGGGTCGGCGGACGCTATTCCAATGCGTGGCACGTGGACCACTTCATCGATCCGCAATCGGTCGTGCCACAGAGCGTCATGCCGAAATACGCCTTTCTCGCCGATGCACGCCTGGAGGACGACCTGATCGAGGATCTTCTGGCAACGCACCGCCTGGTCGGCGTGCCCTACACGGACGAGATGCTGGCCGAAGCCCGGGCGGACTTCCATGCCCAGGCCGACCCCGACGCGGACACCGACGGGCTGCTGGAACGCTATCCCGGCGCAGCCGTCGCGAATTTCGACGGGCAGCCCGAACTGACCGAGATGGACGCAATCATCGCGTACATGCAGATGCTCGGCACCTTGGTCGACTTCTCGACCTTCACGCCGGACGAGACACGATAGGAAGGGACGATGGAGACCTATTCATTCCTGCGTGAACTTGCCGACAGCTGGGTGCTGCTGGCATTGTGCATCTTCTACATCGGCGCCATCGCCTGGGCGTTCCGCCCCGGGTCTCGCGCCGTTCATGAAGAGATCGCGAACATTCCGCTCAAGGATGATTCGGAATGCACGAGCTGCCAGGATGACCGATCAAGCGGCGCCCCGGATCGCGCGGCGCGAGCCGGGGCCGAGGAGACGGCATGATGGAAAGCAGGACAGATCACGATCCGGTCACGGGCACCGAAACCACCGGCCACAACTGGGACGGAATCCAGGAGCTCAACACGCCCCTGCCGCGCTGGTGGCTGTGGACGTTCTACCTGACGATCATCTGGGGCATCGGCTATTGCATCGCATATCCGGCCTGGCCGCTGATCGACCGCGCGACGGCCGGGTTTCTCGGCTACTCGACGCGAGCGGAGGTTGAAGTCCAGATCGCGGAAGTGGATGCACGGAACGCCGACGTCGCCGCGCGCCTTGCCTCTGCCGACCTGGCAACCCTCGAGCGGGACGACCCGGCTTACCACTATGGCGTTGCCGGCGGCGCCGCCGTCTTTCGCGCCCATTGCTCCCAGTGCCATGGCGCCGGGGCGGCAGGCGCCCTTGGCTATCCCAACCTTCTCGACGACGACTGGCTATGGGGCGGCACGCTCGACGCGATAGCGGCCACGGTGCGCCACGGCATCAGGAACGATACGGACGACGACGCCCGCTGGTCCGAAATGCCGGCCTACGGCGAATTCCTTGAAGCGGAGCAGATCGCGGCGGCGACCGAATTCGTGCTTCAACTCTCCGGTCAGGCACATGACGCGCAACTGGCTGCCAGCGGTGCGACCGTCTTCGCAGGGGAATGCGCCTCCTGTCACATGGAAGCCGGGACAGGAGACCGCGAGACCGGCGCGCCAGACCTGACCGACGCCATCTGGCTCTACGGCGGCGATCGCGAGGCGATCACCGAGTCTATCACGAACTCGCGCTTTGGCGTAATGCCGGCATGGGGCCCAAGGCTGGATGAAGTCGAGATCAATGCCGTCACGCTCTACGTGCATCAGCTGGGCGGCGGCGAATGACGGGCGATGCCTCTTCCGGCACGGTCAAGCGCGAGATGCTCTTCCACGGCGCTTGCCGCGTTCGAGAGAGTCGGTGCGCCTCCTGATCCGGCGAGCCAACGCCGCGCACCAAGCCCTGTTGGCATGAGTCGCCGGGAACCGGCCTCCCACTCTCGGGCGGCTGAACTTGCAGATGCGCCGGATCACGCCGGAACGTGGCCCGACGGAGCGAACGCATAGGTCCAAGCGATGAGCGACAGCGAACCCACCACCCTTTACGCTGCACGGGAACCGATCTTTCCGCGCCGGGTTTCCGGACCCTTTCGCTCGCTCAAGTGGTGGATCATGGGCGTGACGCTCGGCATCTACTACCTTACGCCCTGGATCCGATGGGATCGGGGGCCGAACCTTCCGGACCAGGCCGTCCTGATCGACCTTGCCGGGCGACGCTTCTACTTCTTCTGGATCGAGATTTGGCCGCATGAACTGTACTTCGTCGCCGGCCTCCTGATCATGGCGGGAATCGGTCTCTTTCTCTTCACGTCGGCGCTGGGCCGGGTCTGGTGCGGATACGCGTGTCCGCAAACTGTCTGGACAGACCTTTTCCTGCTAGTGGAACGGTGGATCGAGGGTGACCGCAACGCGCGAATGCGGCTTTGGAAGTCAGGATGGACGCTCAGGAAGGTCAGGCTCAGTCTCACCAAGTGGATGCTTTGGTTGCTGATCTCGATCGCGACGGGCGGCGCCTGGGTCTTCTACTACGCCGACGCAACGACGCTCCTTCGTGACCTGATCGCGCTCGACGCCGCGCCGGTCGCTTACTTCACGATCATGATCCTGACTGGCACGACGTTCGTCCTTGGCGGATTCATGCGGGAACAGGTCTGCATCTACATGTGTCCCTGGCCCCGCATCCAGGCCGCGATGATGGATGAAGAGACGCTCACGGTTGCTTACCGCGAATGGCGGGGCGAGCCGCGCGGCAAGGGCACGAAGCGACGCGCGCTCGCCGAAAGGGCGGCGGCTTCCGCCCAGGCCGCAGGTCCGCGGATCGGCGGACGGTCGCCCAGGATTCCCATGCCAGGCATTGATCCGGCCGCCAGCCAGGCCGATCCAGCCGGCAACGAGCCTGGCGACTGCATAGACTGCAATGCATGCGTAAACGTCTGCCCGGTAGGCATAGACATTCGGGACGGGCAGCAACTTGCCTGCATCACCTGCGCGCTTTGCATCGATGCCTGCGACGATGTCATGGCACGGATCGGCAAGCCACGGGGCCTGATCGACTATCTTGCGTTTTCCGACGAGAAACGCGAGCGGGCCGGCCAGCCGTCGCTTTCCGTCTGGCGGCACGTCCTGCGGCCGCGCACGGTAGCCTACACGACACTCTGGAGCCTCATCGGCCTTGCCCTTCTCTACGCGCTTTTCGTTCGCCCGGAAATCGACATAACCGTGGCGCCTGTCCGGAACCCGCAATTCGTCGTCCTTTCCGACGGCTCCATTCGAAACGCCTACGACGTTCGGCTCAGGAACAAGCACGGCGAGGATCGCCCCTTCCGAATCCAGGTCGCCGGAGACGCCGCATTCCGATTGGACATCGAGGGAGTCGATGCCACGCAGGTTCCGGTGCCCGCAGATGACACGGCACATCAGAGGGTCTATGTCGTTGCCTCCGCGAACTCGGATCCCGCCCTTGCGGACAGCATGGGCATCCGCTTCTGGGTCGAGGACATCGTTTCGGGCGAGCGGGCCTACCAGGACAGCGTCTTCAACGGCAGGACCGGACAGTGAGGCGGGAGATCAAAGGCTATCACGTGCTGGCGCTCTTCGTGGGCGCCTTTGCCGTCATCGTTGCAGTGAACCTCGTGCTCGCAACGATGGCCGTACGCACGTTCCCCGGCCTGGAGGTCAAGAACTCCTATGTCGCGAGCCAGACGTTTGACGCCGAGCGCCGCGCACAGGAGGCATTGGGCTGGAACATTGTTCCAGGCGTCACCGAAGATTCAGTAACGCTCGCCGTTCTCGGACCCGACGGTCCGGTCGAGTCCCGGATCACGGAAGCGACCCTCGGTCGCGCCACTCATGTCGCCGAGGACAGCGCTCTTGCCTTCCGCTTTGACGGCACGCGGTTCGTTGCACCGCGGCCGGCAAGTCTCACGTCCGGATACTGGAACCTCAGGCTGGCCATGACGGCCCCGGACGGCACGCCCTTCAGGCAGCGCCTCACCATGTGGGTTGAAGAATGACCTGCGCCTCTCCGACCTGTGCCCATTCAGACGCCGCAACGGATTTCTTCGCGGCATCGGACACGGTGCCGACCCACACGCTTGTACTGCCAAGTGTCCACTGCGCAGGCTGCATCCGGACCGTGGAAACCGTGCTCTCGCGGCAGCCAGGCATTCGCTCGGCCCGCGTGAACCTGACACGCCGCCGTGCCGCAGTGCTTGCAGTGCCCGGCGCGGATCCGGGCCCATGGATCAGGGCGCTCGCGGCGGCCGGCATCGAGGCGCATGAAGCGACGAGGGACGCCGGCGGCATCGACAACGGAACGGCTCTGGTCCTGCCTCTTGGCGTGGCAGGATTCGCGATGATGAACGTCATGCTGCTTTCGGTCGCTGTCTGGTCCGGAGCATCGGATTCGACACGTGACCTCCTGCACTGGATCAGCGCGGCAATCGCCCTTCCCGCCACGGTCTACGCCGCCCAGCCGTTCTTCCGGCACGCATGGTCGGCCCTCAGGGTCGGCCGCCTCAACATCGACGTTCCGATCTCCCTTGCCATTATCCTGGCGTCGGCCATGTCGCTCTACGAAGTCGCGAATGGCGGAGAGCACGCCTGGTTTGACGCGGCGCTCGCGCTCACCTTCTTCCTGCTGGCCGGCCGTGCTCTCGACCAGCGAATGCGCCGCTCCGCCCGTTCCGCCGCCGCCGACCTTGCCATCATCGAGCCCGCACGCGCCATCCGGATCGAGCATGGCGAAAAAAGGAGCCGTCCGCTCGGGGAGTTCCGTGTCGGTGACACGCTTTGGCTTGCGGCCGGCACACGCGTGCCGGTCGACGCAGTTCTGGACGATGGCGGCGCCGAGGTCGACCGGAGCGCCATCACCGGCGAAAGCGATTCCCTGACCCTGACCGGTGGCGACACCCTGACTGCGGGCGACATCGTGCTGACCGGTCCGGTGACGGCTACGGCCACTGCGGTCGGCGAGGACACGACACTCCGCCGCATGACGCGGCTTGTCGCAACGGCGGAGAATGCCAGATCCCGCTATTCCGGCCTCGCTGACCGCGCGGCAGCGATCTATACGCCGACGGTCCACATTCTTGCGGCCGCGGCGTTTCTTGGCTGGCTTCTTGCCGCTGGCGACGTGCGCATGGCCCTGAACGTCGCCATCGCGACGCTCATCATCACCTGTCCTTGTGCGCTGGGCCTCGCCGTGCCGGCTGTCGCCGTCGCGGCAACGTCGCGGCTCTATCGGAACGGCCTTCTCGTAAAGTCCGAAACCGCTCTCGAGCGCCTCGCCGGCATCGACACGGTCGTCTTTGACAAGACCGGCACGCTGACACGCCGTGCCCTCAAGGCGCCGTCCGGCATGCCCGACGCCGACCGCAGGATTCTGCGCACCTTGGCGGATTGCTCGGACCACCCGCTCTCCAGGACATTGCTTGATGCACTGGCCGCAACCCCTGCCGCAGACGTGTCGAATGTCAGGGAAATCGCTGGACGCGGGGTCGAAGGCACATGGAACGGCGCCACGGTGCGCTTCGGGCGCGGAGACTGGGTCGGCGGAAGCTCCGACACGGCATTCGCGGTCGGTGGACGGGCATACGACGTTTCCGGCGCCGAGGAGCTTTTGCCGAATGCAAGGAAGTCGATCGACTTGCTCAAGGCGAAAGGGCTGGAAGTTTGCCTTCTGACGGGCGACACGGGCGCGCGCGCCCGGCAGGTTGCTGCCCGGCTCGGAGTCGATCGCTTCTGGTCCGAAGTGTCGCCGGAGGGCAAGTCATCCATCATCCAGGATCTACGTGCGGATGGCTGTTCCGTCCTCATGGTGGGCGACGGCCTCAACGATACCGCGGCGCTGGCCGCGGCGGACGCCTCCATCGCGCCCGGCAGCGCCCTTGACGCCAGCCGAAATGCGGCCGATCTAGTCATCGTGTCAGGTCGGTTGTCAGGTGTGGCCGAAGCGATCGGCACGGCAAGACTTGCCAAGCGCCGCATACTCCAGAACTTCGGGGTTGCCGCTGTCTACAATGCGATTGCCGTCCCGCTCGCAATGGCAGGAATTGCCACCCCGCTCATGGCTGCCATCGCAATGTCAACAAGTTCGCTTGTGGTCATTCTGAACGCCGGCCGCGGGAGACGGCGATGAATGTTCTTGTCATTCTCATCCCCTGCTCGCTGATCCTTGGACTCGGTGCGCTTGCTGCCTTTGTATGGACGGTAAGAAGCGGCCAGTATGACGACCCGGAAGGGGATGCGGCAAGAATACTGATGGACGACGACGACCCGGATTCCTGACTCCGGCATGGGAACGAGCGCTCTCAGGAGCTGGTGCGTGTCAGGGTCAGCGTGCTCCATTCACCGATGTCGTCGCGCGCGCGCAGGCAGAATCCTGAAGATGCATAACGCGTGACCACATGGTCCGCCTGCTCCACGAGGATCCCGCCCAGAACTGCATGTCCGCCTTCCCGCAATGCCTGCGCCATGTCCTCGGCCATTCCAAGAAGCGGATCCCTGAGAATGTTGGCCAGCACGAGATCAAACGGTCCAGCCAGCCGCGCGTCATCGAATCCCGGAGCCCCGACGAGCGCCACCCGGCCCTCCAGGCCGTTGGCGGAAAGGTTTGTCCGCGCAACTTCGACGGCGACCGGATCAACATCGGAGGCCACCACCTCTGCGCCGCATGCAAGTTGAGCCGCCATTGCAAGCACGGCGGTCCCGCAACCGATGTCCGCCACCCGTCGAATGATCGCATCGGTCCCGACCAGCCTGTCCAAGGCCTTCAGGCAGCCGAGCGTCGTGCCGTGATGTCCGGTTCCGAAGGCCATCGACGACTCGATCCGGATCAAGATCCGGCCTTCGGGCATGGTGGCGATGCCATTTCCGCAATGGACGAGAAAGCGGCCCGCATCCACCGGGGCCAGTTCACGCCGCACGTGTGCAACCCAGTCGACGTCGGGCAGTCTCGAGATGGTGAACTCCGCCGCGCCATGTGCCGCCGCAAGCAGCGCCAAGGCAATCTCGTCAGGGGCGTCCGTAAAGTAGCCGCCCACTTCCCAGGTTTGGTCGACGTCTTCCAGCATCATGACACCGACTCCCCAAGGCTCCGGGTCGAGCGATTCGAGGGCCCTGCCAAGGGCCTCGGCCCGCTCGCGGTCTCCCAGCGTCGTCAGGGCGGTCCATGTTTCCATGAGCGCGGGGCTATGCGTGCCGCCACGTGCCGTCAACAGTCCATGCAAAGGAGCGAAAATGGCGCACTGCCGTGCGGCAAGTGAATCCAGGCGAGCTTCCGGTTCCGGCGCAAGTCGTGGATATCGCGACCGGCGACGGCCGGCCTACGCGGCGACACCGGTGCCGATCGGGAAACTCACGCCGGTGCCACCGACGCCGCAGTACCCATGCGGGTTCTTTGCAAGGTATTGCTGGTGGTAGTCCTCGGCAAAGTAGAATGGCGGGGCAGGCAGGATCTCGGTCGTGATGTCCCCGTATCCGGCGGCCGCGAGGCGATGCGCAAACATCTCCTTGGACGCCTCGGCCGCCGCGCGCTGCGCATCTGTCGTCCAGTAGACGCCGGAACGATACTGCGTGCCGACGTCATTTCCCTGTCTCATCCCCTGCGTCGGGTCGTGCCCCTCCCAGAAGACCCGAAGCAGGTCCTCATAGGATACGGATGCAGGATCGTGTATCACCCTTACCACCTCGTTGTGACCCGTGCGGCCGGTGCAGACCTCCTCATAGGTCGGGTTCGGCGTGTGCCCTGCCGCATATCCCACCATGGTCAGCCAGACTCCCTCAAGGGACCAGAACTTCCGCTCGACACCCCAAAAGCAGCCCATGCCGAACATCGCGGCCTCATGGCCATCTGGCGCATCAAGCGCGAGCGGACGATCAAGCACGAAATGCCGCGCGGCGGTTGGAATGGGCGCGTCGCGACCGGGAAGCGCCTCGGCCGCCTTCACCATGGAACGACTCTTCCTGAACACCTGAAACATGGGCTTGCCTCCTATGCCCGACAAATATGGGGGCGTTGCCGCCACTTTCCAAGCGCGGCGACGATCTCCTCTCCCCTCGCTGAGTCAATGTGCTGCCAGCGCTGTTGTCAGGCTGCTTCGGACTCGATTCCGGATGTTGATGCCGATGACAACTCGTCCTCTCCAGATCGTGAAGACGCAATCGCAAGGGACTCGATGGCTGCATCGCCTGGTTGACGCCAAACGTCATTCGGGCCCTTGCCAAAGGTCCCATTCCTGAGCGCCGCGTCAACAAGTTCCTTCATGGCCGAAACCTTCACCGCACTGGCTTGATCGCGCGGATCGAGTCCCATGCATGCGCGCAGCGTCGCAACGCGCGAAACGGATCGGGGATTCAACCCGGTCCTTCATCGAGCAGAAAGCGAAGCGCTTCCGCTTGCCATGTCGAGCATTGCCTCGGGGATCATCGAAGGGCTGACAACGCAGTCTCGAACCCTTTCACGGGGTGCCGCGGGATCAGGAAGGACAGGCACAGCGAGACCACGGCCATCACCGCAGCCAGGACAAAGACCATGCCTGGCGACACGATCCAAAGATATCCCAGAAGTGCGGGCAGAAAGACCGCAGCGACGTGGTTGATCGTGAAGGCCACTGCAGCGGTCGGGGCGATGTCGCCCGGATCCGCGATTTTCTGGAAGTAGGTTTTCTGCGCGAACGCGAGGGCAAAGAACAGGTGGTCCAGCACATACAACGTGGCCGCAAGCACGACGCCCCAGTCAAAGAAGTAGATTCCCGCATATGCCATGAAGACGGCGGTCAGGCCGAGATACTCGAAGATCAGCACGTTGCGCTCGCCCCAAAGCGTCAAGGCCCTGCCCATGAGCGGCGCGGCAAGCATGTTTGCAATGTAGTTCACGAGGAACAGCGCAGTCACCTCGTGCACCTTGAGACCAAAGCGCTCGACCATCATGAAGGCCGCGAAGACCAGGAACACCTGCCGTCGCGATCCGGACATGAACTGCAACGCGTAGTACAGCCAATACCTGCGGCGCAGCACCATGCGCCGCTCCTGCGGGCTGCCCTCGAATTTCGGGAAGGCCATCCAGCAATAGGCGGCGATCACGGCGCAGACCCCGCCCGAAATCATGTAGACCGTGTTGTATGTGAGGTCCAAGAGGTCCCAGGTGGCCACCACGGCCCCGTACGACAGGAGCGACGCGGCCGAACCGACCGCCACCAGCCACCCAAGCACTTGCGGCGCACGGTCCTTTGGCAGCCATTGAAGCTGCAGGGACTGGTTCACGGTTTCGTAATAATGGAACCCGATCGACGAGATCACCGTGACCATCAAGAGGCCGCCCAGGCTCGGAAACCAGGCCGTGACCGCCGTGGCGACCCCCAGCATGAGCAGCGAGACAACCGCAAGCACCTGCTCGCGCATGAAGAGGATTACGGCAATGACTCCCACCGCAAGAAATCCAGGAATCTCGCGGACGGTGTGCAGCCAACCGATCTCCACTCCAGTGAAGCCGACGCGTTCGATCACGAAATTGTTCAGGAGGGCCGACCACGTGGCAAAGGCGATGGGCATCGCCGCCGCCATCAGAAGCAGAAGCGTGACGGGCCTGCGCCGGACTGGCAGGGACTTCGCCATTTCGAGGTCGACACTCACCATCGCACCGCACTACGCCCATCGGCGGGCAATTGAAAGCCAGGGTCACCCCCCGGACCGACGCCGCGGCCACGCGCGCCAAGAGCAAGTCCGAACAGGCGCTTTCAAAGGAATCTTTGCGGATCAATGTCCACCGACAACCTCAGGTTGGCCGGAAGCCTGATCTGGGCAAGCCACTCGGCCAGAGCGCCCTGAACAGGTGCGCCACGCTCCGCCTTGACCAGAAGTCGCACGCGATGTCGCCCCCGAATCCGCGCGATCGGCGCGGCCGCCGGCCCGTAGACCTCGGCCCCGATCCTGCGCAAGGGCTCGGCCCGGGCCGCGAGTTCCTTGCCTGCCTTCATGACGGCTCTGACGTCTGGCGAGGACAGGACGATGCCCGCAAGCCGGCCGAACGGTGGCACGCCCGCATCTCGGCGGGCGGCTGCCTCCGCGCGCCAGAACTCCTCTTCGTCCCCTGACAGGATGGCTGACATCACGGGGTGGTCGGGCTGGCATGTCTGAACCAGCGCCAATCCCGGCCTTTCCGCGCGCCCCGCCCGCCCGGACACCTGTCGTATCAGCTGGAACGTCCGTTCGGCCGCCCGCAGGTCCGATCCCTGAAGCCCCAAGTCCGCGTCGATCACGCCGACAAGCGTGAGAAGGGGAAAGTTGTGCCCCTTGGCCACGATCTGCGTCCCGACAATCACGTCTGCGCCACCCTCCGAAATCTCCTTGATGCAGGCCTTCAGGTCCCTGGCGGAACCAAAGAGATCGGAGGACAGCACGGCGAGCCGGGCCTCGGGCAAGAGCCCCCGAACCTCTTCGGCCAGTCGCTCGACTCCGGGGCCGACCGGCGCCATCCGACCCTCGACCTTGCAGGACGGGCAGGCATCTGGCACGGGCCTCGTCGCGCCGCATTGATGGCACATCAGCATCTTTCGGAAACGGTGCTCGACCAGCCAGGCGTCGCACTGGTCGCAGTCGACCTGCTTTCCGCATGCCCGACAGATCGTCACCGGAGCATAGCCACGGCGGTTCAGGAACAGGAGCGCCTGTTCTCCGACCTCGATTCTCTCCTTCATGGCGCGCGCCAGCGTGCCGGAAATCCAGCGACCGCGGGGCAGGTTCTCCTCGCGCAGGTCAATCGCCCGCATCTCCGGCATCATCGCCGCGCCAAACCGTGCCGTCAGGGCCAGGCGTGCATACTTGCCCGCTTCGGCGTTCGCCCAGGTTTCCAGGGAAGGGGTTGCGGAGCACAGGATTGCCTGCGAATTCGCGATCGATCCGCGCAGGACGGCCATGTCTCGGGCGTTGTAGATGACACCCTCTTCCTGCTTGTAGGAAATGTCGTGCTCCTCATCCACGACGATCAGGCCGAGATCGCGAAACGGCAGGAAGAGCGCAGACCGTGCGCCGACCACGAGTTCCGCGCCTCCTTTCGCAACCATCTTCCAGGCACGCCGACGCTCGGTCGTGGTGACACCGGAATGCCATTCGGCGGGGCGGGCGCCAAACCGTGACTCGACGCGCGCGAGGAAACCTTCCGTGAGCGCGATTTCCGGGAGCAGGACAAGCGCCTGCCGCCCGGCCTTCAGGCATGCCGCCACCGCTTCCAGGTAGACTTCCGTCTTGCCCGATCCTGTCACTCCTTTCAGGAGAGTGGCCCCGAACCTTCCGGACCTGACCCCCGCAACCAGCGCCTTCGCGGTCCTGGCCTGCTCGCTCGTCAACGTGACTTCCGCCCTGCGCGGATCGAGCCCGGGATAGGGCAAGTCGCGCGGGCCCTCCTCTTCGGTCACGACATCCTGCGCAACGAGCCCCTTGACGACGCTGGCCGAAACGCCCGCCGACCGCGTCAGTTCGCCAAGCGTGAAGGCAAGGCTTCCGAACTCGTCGAGCGCCGCAACGACCCTTCTGCGCGCGTCCGTCCACCGGTTCGGCTCTTCCCGCCTGCCACGACGATAGATGCGGCGCATCGACGGCGGGTCGCCGAGACCCGGCGCGCGCGTCGCGAGGCGCAACATCGCCGGCATCGGCGTCAACGTGTATTCGGCGGCACGGGCCAGAAACGCTTTCATCTCCGCGCGCATCGGCTCCACGTCGTGGACCCGAATGACCGCGCGCAACCTGGATGCATCCACCTTCCCTTCACCTCGCCCCCAGACCACGCCCAGAACCTTGCGCGGCCCAAGAGGCACCTCGACAAAGGAACCGTCAGTACAGCCGCCGACAGGGGCCTTGTAGTCCAAGGCGCCGCCGAGCGGCTGCGTCGTGAGAACCGAGATCAGTTCACCTTCCTGGAATCGCCGCGTCACTTGAGACTGCCTCAACGTCGGGTAAATTGGGGTTCAGCCCGAAGGGCGTGTCGTATATGAGTGCCACGAAACCGGAGCTGTCCGCCAGAGGGGTGCGCCCATGAAGTTCTTCGTCGACACCGCCGACACCGCCGCCATCCGTGAATTGAACGAGCTTGGCATGGTGGACGGAGTGACCACCAACCCGTCGTTGATTCACAAGTCGGGCCGCGACATCAAGGAAGTCGTTGCCGAAATCGCCGAAATGGTCGACGGCCCGGTCAGCGCCGAAACCGTGGCGACGGATT
>VYCX01000525.1 GCA_009843725.1 Boseongicola sp. SB0675_bin_26 | reverse complement strand
GTCTCCTTGGGTTCCCCCCGTCTATTTGGAAATCAAAGGCAATTGAACGCCAAATTGCGACTTAAAGTTCCGCGCCTGCGACCTGCCTCCGTTGCGTGAGGGTTGGCAGGTTCACTGCGGCTGGCGTGCGTGCCGTCCCAATTGGGCCTTCCATTTCCATTTGGCGCGCTGCGCCAGCACGTACGCGGCACGTTGAGCGGTCGCCACCTGCCTCGCCTGACACGGGCACCACTTCCGACGTGCCTCCAAAGGCCCTGACCCGGCGGCTTGGGCAGAACAGCTTGATCCTATCTGCCTTCGCTGCAGGCCCGCGCGGATTTTGGACCCGATCGCTCATGACATACGTGTCGAACCGGCAAGTCATCAGAGGATGTCGTGACCGTCCGGGACCAGGTCGTCGACGTCCAGGACTGCCTCGTCCAGCCGCTCCCGTAGTGACAGGAGTCCGAGCAGTCCCGCCTTGTCTTTGGGTTCTACAGGCAGCCGCTCTCCTTCCTTGCGGATCAAGGCGTGATCCCCTGGCAACTCGAACTCGACGGGAATCCGGATTGCCTGGTTGCGATTGTTCCGGAACAGGCTGAACTCGCGGACCCTTGGCGGCATGGATGCCTCTCCAAGACAAACATATGTCACTTGCATGTGCCAATCATGAACCTGTCAAGCTGGCAATCGCTCCACCACCTTTGGCACGCGCTCATTCGTCTTGTTTCCCGAAATTGCAGTGAGAAGATCAGTCCTTCTCCCGGTCGATGGCAAAGAAGCGTACCGAGCAAACATTCCCGTTGAATTTGTTCATGATATGTTCTATGCTCCCGACATGTCGGAAACTGATCAATTGGCGGGATTCCGGGCCGTCGGTCGCGCCGCCAGGACGAACCCCGCGAACCGGTTCGAGCCGCATGAGCGCGAAGCCTTTCACGACGGCTGGCCGATCGAAGACGACCTTCCGCCGCTGCGCACCGAAGTGTCGATCGAGAGGCCGCGGCGCGTGATCACGCGCAACACCTCGCCGGACATTGGTTTCGATCGGTCGATCAATCCCTACCGGGGATGCGAACATGGCTGCATCTACTGCTTTGCGCGTCCGACACACGCCTTTCTCGGAATGTCGCCGGGGCTCGATTTCGAAACGCGGCTCGTCGCGCGACCTGAGGCTCCCGAGACTCTGGAGCAGGAGCTTCGGGCCAGGTCCTACCGTCCGGCCGTCATTGCAATGGGCACGAACACCGACCCTTACCAGCCGATCGAGCGCGAGTACCGGATCGTGCGCAGGATCCTGGAGACGCTGAATGAATACCGGCATCCGGTGGCCGTGGTGACCAAGGGGACGCTGATTGAACGGGACGCGGACCTCCTCGGCGAAATGGGCCGTCTTGGCTTGGCTCGGGTCGGAATCAGCGTGACTACGCTGGATGCCCGACTGGCTCGCAAGATGGAGCCGAGAGCACCCTCGCCGAAGCGGAGGCTCGAGACGATTCGACGACTTGCCGAGGCAGGGTGTCCCGTGCGTGTCATGGCGGCGCCCGTAGTGCCCGCACTCACCGATCACGAGATGGAGTCGATCCTTGCAGAGGCCGCCGAAGCCGGTGCAATCGCCGCGAGCTGGATCATGCTTCGCCTGCCCCTTGAGGTCTCGCCGCTGTTTCAGGAATGGCTGGCCGAGCACTATCCTGACCGGGCGCAAAAGGTCATGGGCCGCGTGCGAGAGTTGCACGATGGCCGGGACTATGACCCTGAATGGGGCAAGCGAATGACCGGCCAAGGCGTCTTCGCGGACATGGTCGCGCACCGCTTCTCGATTTCGGCGAGGCGGCTGGGTCTTGCAACGAAGCTGCCTCCCCTGCGCACCGACCTCTTCACGCGGCCCGCGAGGGTCGGGGATCAGCTTTCCCTTTTCTGAAGCAATCTTGTTACGTCTGCCTTGATTGCGTGGGCACGAGGATCCTGCCGTGGCGGACGGCGGCAAGCTTCCGGATTGTGCTGGCCTTGAATCGGGTGTGGTGCTAGCTCCGGCGCGATGGGTGGCGTGGCCGAAATTGATGTGCGTGGGCGGCTCGTGCCGAGCTACGACCTGTCGGGGCTGACGTGGCTGCGCGTGGGCGGGCCGGCGGACTGGCTGTTCCTGCCAAAGGATGTCGATGACCTGAGCGACTTCCTCGCCGCCTTGCCTGAAGACATTGCGGTCTTCCCGATGGGCCTCGGGTCGAATCTGATCGTGCGCGACGGCGGGATTCGCGCCGTCGTGATCCGCTTGGGCCGACAGTTTGCCGACATCTCTGTTAGCGGCGACGTCGTGACGGCAGGCGCAGGTGCCATGGACATCCAGGTTGCCAAGGGAGCGGCGGAAGCGGGCCTTGATCTCGTGTTCCTTTGCACCATCCCAGGTGCGATCGGTGGCGCCGTCCGGATGAATGCCGGATGCTACGGCTCGTACATTTCGGACCATTTCGTGTCGGCCGAAGTGGTGCTGCGCGACGGTAGCCGGGCGAATCTCGGTCCGGACGGCATGAACTTCGGATATCGGAAAAGCGAACTGCCGGAGGGTGCCGTGGTTGTTTCGGCAAGATTCCGCGCAGATCTGGATGACCCTGAGGTCCTGGAAGCGAAGATGAAGACGCAAATCGCCAGGAGAGAGAAAACGCAACCCACCAAGGCGCGGACGGCGGGATCGACGTTCCGGAATCCGGCCGGCTACAGCTCGACGGGCAAGGCGGGCGACACGCATGAACTGAAGGCGTGGAAGATCATCGAGGACGCCGGATTGCGCGGCGCGCGTCGCGGACAGGCGCAGATG
>VYCX01000278.1 GCA_009843725.1 Boseongicola sp. SB0675_bin_26 | reverse complement strand
GTTGTGGCAGCGATCTCGTCCACGGGTTGCCTGAACGTGGTGAGATTGGCGAATTCCCAGCTTGACTGCGGGATGTCGTCATATCCGATCACGCTGAGCTCTCGAGGGACATCGGCCCCATGTTTCGTGCGCATTGCATCCAGAAAGCCCAGCGCGCAAAGATCGGTGGGACAGAAAACCCCCGCGTTGTGCATCGGTCTGCTTGCAAACCTGTCGGCCGCTTGTTGCCCGCTTGCATAGCTTGGGTCGGAAACTCGGATTACAGTCAGTTCGCAGCCGTTTGACTTCGCAGCGCGCTTGAACCCTTCCACACGGGCGGAAACTGAAAAAACGACCAGATCCGGCTCGATGGCCACCAGGTGCCGGTTCCCCTGGCGCATGAACTTTGCAGCCGCTTCATGTCCTCCGCCGGCGTTGTCCGACGTCACCTGATCGACATGCGGGTAGTGATGCCCTCGGTCGATGATCACAAGCGGAACATTCCGTTCAGCGCACTTGAAACAGATCGCCTCCGGCGGCAGGCCACTCGTCACGACAACGCCAGAGACGCTGTAGTTCAACAGAAGCGATATGGACTGCTCGGTTTCGGCGTTGCCATCAACACAGAAAAGCATAGGTCGATAGCCATCTGCCACGAGTCGTTTGGCCAGCGCATCGATCTGGGCTGCGCGATAGGGGTTGGCCATGTCCGAAACGACCAGGCCGACCAGATCGCTGCGCTTGAGGTTTAGCGCGCGTGCCATTTGGTTGACGCGGTAGTCCAGCTCGCTGGCAGCCTTCAGCACCTTCTTGCGTGACTCTGTCGAGATGCTGGAGCCGGGCGTGAATGCGCGGGACACAACCGCACGTGACACCCCTGCGCGACGCGCGACGTCGAACGAAGTCGCAGCCTGCTTGCGTTGCGGATGCTGCTCCTTAGGCGACACGAGGGGACACCAATTTTCGCGAATTGCCGACAATGTCGGGATACGCTTGCAGAATCTTGAACAGGTCAGGTCGATCGAGGTTCACAAGATCGGGTGAAACGGCCAGCACTTTCGCCAGCTCGGCGAGGTCGTCGCTAAGGCAAAAGACCATGGACTGAACGCCCAGCTCCTGGCACGCAGTGATCTCGGAAAGGCTGTCGCGACCCAGCTCGAACTGGACGATATTCGCGGAGTAGTCGGAAATTGCAGCCTCAAGCGACGAATACTCTCGACGCGGAGCCATCAGTCGCGCGTCCGGCAAGTGGGCACGAATGCCGCGAAGGACCTCTTTCTCCCAGCACCAAAAGAAGACGGCCTCAATCATGCCGCGCGTCAAGACCTCGCCCAGGACGGCCTCAGGTTGGGCGTCCTTGATCTCGATGTATACGCCTATCCGATCCTGCGCCATGTCGAGTATCTCTTTCAGCGTGGGCACCCGCAACCCCGTGTGACCCGGCGTCTTCCAGCCACCGGCGTCGAGGTTTCTGATTTCGGCCAGTGTACGCGACGAAACCGGGCCGATGCCATTCGTGGTGCGATCCAGAGTGGCGTCGTGAATGACGACAAGCTCCCCATCCGCTGTCGTGCGAACATCTATCTCGACAAACTGGAAGCACTGATCGATGCAGAGCCGAACCGCTTCGCGCGTGTTTTCAGGCGCCAGGAAGTTCGCGCCGCGATGGCAGACGATTCCAGGCGCCTTGTCGTCCGCAGGTCGATAGGGCTTCAGTGTCTCGGGCCGACCGGAGCAGATCCCCAAGACCGGCAACCTTTCCAGACCGTCGAGCACTTCGCGTCGGTCCTCGTGCCACAGAACGATCGCGGCACCAACACGCTCACATCGCGAGATCAGGTCCTCTGTAATCAAATTGTGCGGCTCGGAGGAAGCGTCGCGCCAGCACAGGTGCATGATGTCGGGTCGGGCCTCGGCGCTGTAGGAAAACGGGTCGGCCCCGCTCGGGACGAGGACGGAAAGCGGATAGGGGCATCCTTCGCGTCTCAGGGCGGCAATCCACCCAACATTGAAGGACCCGATCGCCGCGAAAGTGAAGTTCCTGACCTCAAGCACCTGCAAGGCGGCAATTGCTGAACCCTCGGACTTGGCCTCGATATAGAGGCCTGCGCCTCGTTCGACGGCCAGATCCAAGACGTCCTCCAGCCGAGGAACAAACTGCCCGTCCGGCAACCGGACCGAGCGAATCTCGCTCCAGGTTGCTTCGGAAATGCGCAGGTCGTGCCCGGTCGCGCGTGCGAGGTTGTCGTCGTGCGAGACAACGGCAACGCCGTCGGCGGACATCCGCAGATCGAGCTCCCTCATTTCGGCGAAGAGATCGGCTGCCAGGGCGAACGCGGCAAGCGAGTTCTCTGTTCGATGGCCTGAAGCGCCCCTGTGCGCGATGGTCAACGGGCGCTTTCCGGTCCCGGCTGTCGGCCACCCGAACTTCGTCATCCACTGCTGGTTGAACCGCGTCAAAGGCGAACACCATCCTCATCGAACATGAGGATTTTCTCCACGTCGATACCCCAGGTAACCTTCTCGCCGACGGTGGCGGCATTCGTGGCGCTCTGTATCGAACGCAGGATCTGCCCGTCCTCCAGCGCGACGTCGTAGAGCGTTTCACGACCCTGCGCCTCAACGAAGGTGATCTTGCCTGCGACTGGTTGTGCGCCGCCCGGACGAAAGAACTCAGGGCGAATGCCCAAGCGAATCTTGCGCTCCTGCGCATCCTCGTTGAAGGGCAGCGAAACGGTCATGGCTCCGGAGGCTGTTGCGAATCGCCCATTGGTCACCACGCCGTCAACAAAGGCAATCGGCGGGTTGCCCAGGAATCCGGCGA
>VYCX01000358.1 GCA_009843725.1 Boseongicola sp. SB0675_bin_26 | reverse complement strand
CTTTTCATCGAACCCTTTGTCCGTTTACAGAAGGCGGGGGACTTCCGACGGCGGTGAAGTCTTTGTAGATTTTTGAAAATATTATGGATATTTGATTTCTTGGTGGAGGACGGTGTCGAGGAGCTGCACGACCTTCACGGTATCGCTGAGCATCGGGCGGCGTTTGCGCCGATATGGGTAATAGCAGGGTGTGTACGCATGTGTCCGAAGTAATCGGGAAGATTGTTCAGGAGATGGATAAATGCATGGACAGTTTACGCGGGCGAAGATCCAGGCGGAGGAAAGATGAGTTTTGGCCTTAGGGGGCGTATATCAGTTCGCGTTGCTCCCGTTGCCGTCACCGGGCCTGAATGTTACGGGCGTAAGCGCATCGAAGATGCCCGGCCGGGTAGGCGGGGGCATTGCTGCGCCCCGCCCCCCACAGACCCGAGCGTGCGCGATTGACGCACTCGGTTCCTCACCTGTCAGGTTCACTCAAGAAGCTTTGCCGTGAGCGCGCGTAAGAGACTGAAGGAAGGGGGTATCGCATGAGGAACTCGCTCATCCGGTCCCAGTTCATGCGACGCAGGCGGCTGCGGCGCGCAAGCCACTTCCGCCACGTGCGAGCCACCTGGTAGCGGAACCACTTGAGACGCCTGCCGTTCCCCGTCAGACCGTAGTATGCGCAGTGGCCTCGTATCACCCGCACGAGATAGTCATGCTGCGCCTGAATCGGCAGGTGCCGGTTTCTCTTGCACCAGTCGTGCACCGATTTGAGCGCGCGGGCGAAGCGGCCTTTCGCCGTGATTTGGCGAACGACGACCTTGCCTTGCATCGACCGCCCCCAGACGTGGGTGAAGCCGAGGAAGTCGAACGTCGTGGCCGACGCCATCCAGTGACGCCCGTAGGGACGCCCCCGGCGGAAGTCCACGTAGCGCGTCTTGGCCTCGTGGAGCGTGAGCCCGTATCGACCGAGACGTTTGCCCAGCACGTCAAGCAGCCGCTTGCCGCTGTGGCGGTCTTCGAGGGCGACGACAAAATCGTCGGCGAATCGCACCAACTGGCAGTTTCCGCGCAGGCGCGGCCTCGCCGCTTCCTCGAACCACTTGTCCAGCACGTGGTGCAGGAAGATGTTGGAGAGCATCGGCGAGATGACCCCGCCCTGGGGAGTGCCGGTGACCGGCCTGTGCACGGCCCCCTCTTCGAGCACCCCCGCTTTCAGCCATTTGTCGATCATGCGCCTTACGACGCCGTCCTTGATCCGCAGGTCGAGGAATGACCGCAGGTGGGTGTGCGATATCGAGTCGAAGTACTTCGAGATATCGGCGTCAATCACCCACCGTTGGCGCTGCTCCATGATGCCCGTGCGAAGTGCGTCCAGTGCATCGTGAGCCGACCGTCCGGGCCGGAAGCCGTACGAGCACGCCATAAAGTCCGTCTCGTAAATCGGCTCCAGCAGCATCAGGATTGCCCGCTGCGCCACCTTGTCTTCGAACGTCGGGATGCCGAGCGGTCGTTTCGTGCCGTCCGCCTTCGGGATGTAGTGGCGACGCACCGGCGGCGCAAAGTAGCGGCCCGACTTCATCCGGCTCAGGAGGTCGTCGAGATTCGCCTCCAGGTCCTTCTCGTAGTCGGCGGCGCTCACGCCGTCGATGCCCCTCGCCCCATCCTTGCGCGTGCGGCGATACGCCTCGCGCATCCACTCGCCGTCGATGAGGTGGTGCAGGGACGTGAACACCCGCTCCGGATGCTCCCTCGCCTGTTGGGCTATCCACTGCTGTTTCGTGTACGTGTTTGTGGAACTCAGGGTTTCCTCCAACGTTTCCCATCAGTGGCTCTGTACAGATGACGCCCCGCTTCCCTCCAGCGGGTCCCGATGGCCACGGTTCCCCGCCTTCGGCGGTACTATCAGGGCGCTACGACTTCCTGCCCTCGCATCTCCTTCGGCTTATTGTTTTCGCCAGTCGGCTCCGCGGGCGCCTGCGGGGTTCGTGTCCGCCATGAGGCGCTCCCGCCGCCATGCAGGCCCGGCGACGGGCCGGGGTCTGGATTTTCATGCTGGCCGTCCCCTTTCCAGCGTTCTTGCCCACGGGCAAGAGCAGGATCTCCCAGGTTCCCTGGCGACCCATCCCGTGACTCTGCGCCGGTCCACGACCCCGGACGACCCGTTGCGCCTCGCCGATGGCGGCGCTTCCGGTGCTGCCCCCATACGCTTAACAATGAAGGCGTCGTCGATTCACCGATTTCGAGGCTTACCCCGCCGCTTCATCACCTGCTGTCTACGCTTCACGACGCGCGTTGCCGCACGCCATGCAAGACTCGCTTCCGGCTGGCCGGCTTCGCCTTTGCCGGACGGGAGTCGAACCCGCTGGGTCACTACGAGAGGTTTCAGGTCATGGCATCCTCCTCTCCAGGGCTTCGCCTGGCGCAATAAAGCGTCCGGTCGAGCCGTCATCTTCGGCGAAGTGAATATCCGTTGAGCCGACCACGCGGCGGGGGTTGCCGTCGACGTCCGGCACGTTCGAGAACTGGCTCCGCCAAGTACCGGCGGCGTTCGTGATTGTGCGCTCGGGATGCGTGACGGTGACCGCCGTATCCTCGAATGCGCCCTTGGCGTCGAAGGATGCGGCGAAGCGCATTTCGTAACCGGCCGGCGACGCCGCGGGGTCGGGCGTCCGCCAGGAAAAGATTGGATAGAGGTGGCGGCCGGGATCGGTATCGATCGGTTCAAGACACCCCAGGCATCCGGTCAGGCTTCTACTGCCGAAGTCGGCGGTCAAGGATATAAATCCAGCGAATTCGGTATGCTCGGTGGAACCGGCCAATTC
>VYCX01000184.1 GCA_009843725.1 Boseongicola sp. SB0675_bin_26 | reverse complement strand
CATCGAGAACATCGCCCGAACCGTATCGGACTACGAACTGATCTGGGTGACTATCTTGATCATGGGCATACTCGGTTTGGTCTTCGACCTGATCATGCGTTGGATCATCCAGAGAACCATTCCTTGGCGCGGCATGGGATAAGATCACTGGCATTTACGCCGAATTCGACCATGCCACCCCGCCCGAAATTCGTCTGGATTCTGGAGTGCTGCGACAAGCTGGCGGCAGATGCCCGAACAGATAGTCCACCGGATATTTCAGGCACGGACATACGTTCGCTGTTGGCGCCTCAATCGTTGAAGTCGGGCGCCGCAAATGAGCAAGTTGAAATTTGCCTACTGTCCGGAATCCAAGGCTCGTATCAAACCCGTTCGCTTACGCCGAATTCGTTCGCCTTGAGACAGAACCTCCTGACCGAAGCAAGAATCTCGTCGGAGGACTTGACCCGCTTGTAGGGCCGCGGCCTCTTGATGTGCGCGTTGATGAAGGACGTCATGTCCGCGTTGAGTTCGGCGACCAGTCGATGCACGCCTCTCTGCAGCTTCTTTCTGGTCAGTTCCGCAAACCAGCGCGCCACTTGGTTGAGCCATGACGCCGAGGTCGGCGTGAAGTGGACATGCCAGTGCCTGCGGCGGGCAAGCCGATTCCCGACTTTCAACTCCTTGTGCGTCGCGGGTTGTCCATCGGCGGATGCGCGTCCAGCCCGTCGGGCGACGCCACATCGATCTTCTTGAGGAAACCAAGGAATTCCGTGGCGTGATGTCGTTTCCTGCACGTCCGAATCACCGCGCCTGACGACGCGACCGTGACGGTGACCGCACATGGTACCGGCGAGGCGCCCGAGACTCCTGAAGTCCCGCCGCGCGACGGCTTCGCCAAGATAGACGTGCCCATCGTTCAGGCCATCTGCTCCAAGCCTCGCTGGGGCGCCAACGACGTGGCAAGCCGTGATGGCGGTGCGAACATTGTTGCAATCGATGGCGTTCCGCCGACGCGCGAAGCCGACGTCGACACTGGAATCGGGCGCATTGCGCTGACGGGTTAGGAAACCTCAACTTCGAGCCAGGCAAGGGCTGACCAAGGCGCGGTGCAATCCCGACTTGAGCGCCGGAAGCCTTTGCACTCATCCCTTGCCTGACGCGGTCGAATTTCGGGAAGTCCCGGTCAGGGTCCTTCGACGTCGAGGCCGTTTGCGCGCGCGATGAAGTCCGCAAGCATTGGCACGAACCTGTCACCTTCGCCGGCGGCGTCCATTGCGGCAAAGGTGTTCCTGACCGCCGACTGGATCGGGTTCAGCGCCCCGACCGAATTTGCCAGGCTGGTCAGGTAGCGCATGTCCTTGTGCGCATTCGAGATCGCGAATCTATGCGCGTTTTCATCGCGTTCCAGCGTCCACTTCATAAAAGTCTCGTAGAATCCGTTCGACATGCGTCCGGGCCGTATCACGCTGTCGAACTGTTCCGGCGTCAGTCCGGACTTGCGTGCGAGCGCCAAGGCTTCTGCGTATAGCGCACCGTAGCCCATCCCGATGAAATTGTTGATGAGCTTCATCTTGTGCCCGAGTCCGACTTCGCCAAGATGCACGATGACGCCTGCCCAGCACTCGAGTATGGGCTTGATGCGCCTGAATGTCTCGGGACTGGCACCGACCATCGCATCGAGCGTGCCCTCCCACGCCTCCTTGGGCGTGCGGGACAGGGGCGCGTCCGCCATGTGTCCACCCGCCGCACCGATTTCGGTCGCCAGTGCCAGGGTGGAGACCGGGTCGGAGGTCGAACAGTCGACAATGACCGCATCCGGCTGGAGTCCTTCCAGTATGCCGCCCGCACCTCTTACGATTTCTTCGACCTCCGTAGAGCCTGTCACGCATATGTGAATGATTTCAGATCGTTCTGCGAGTTCCTTCACAGATCTTGCTTCGACGGCGCCACGCGCGACAAGGTCACCGACCGCCTCTCGCCTTCGATGCGCAACCACCGTCAGCGGATAGTCGGCCTCGACGATGTTCTTGGCGATGCCGTGCCCCATCAGGCCGACGCCGATCATGCCAATGGCGGGTCTCGTCATGTCTCACTCCTCGCCCAGGAACTTGCGCATGCGCGCCAAGGCTTCGCGGATGTTGTCCTGGCTGTTGGCGTAGCTGAGGCGGAGGTAGCCCTCGCCCAGAATGCCGAAGTCAGGACCGCCTATGGTTGCCACGCCAGGTCCTTCCAGAAGGTCCGACGCAAGCTCCTTGGCCATTCGGCCGGTACCGATGATGTTCGGAAAGGCATAGAATGCGCCCTTTGGCGTGATGCAGGAAACACCTGGCATGTCATTCAGCAGGTCAACCACGAGTTTCCGGCGGGCGTCGAACTCGGCCACCATCTCGCCAACCGCCTCCTGCGGCCCGGTCAAGGCCTCGATGGCAGCATGCTGGGCCGGGGCATTCACGCAGGACCAGGCATTCACGGCGAGCTTCCGGACCTTCTCGTAGAGTCCGGCTGGCCAGATCGAATATCCCATGCGCCAGCCGGTCATGGCATAGGTCTTCGACCAGCCATTGAGCAGGATGACGCGGTCGCGGATCTCGGGATAGCCGAGAAGCGGAACATGTTCCTCTCCGTCATAGAGCATCTGGTCGTAGATCTCGTCTGAGAGCAGAGCCACGTCGGGTCGTTCGGCAAGTCCGGACACCAAGGCGTCGACCTCGGTCTTGGGTGTAACGCCGCCACACGGATTTGCGGGAGAGTTCAGAATGACGAGGCGCGTGTTCGACGTGACGAGCGAAAGCGCTTCCTCCGCCGAGAATGCGAATCCGTTCTCTTCCC
>VYCX01000438.1 GCA_009843725.1 Boseongicola sp. SB0675_bin_26 | reverse complement strand
GCAAGGTTGATTCTTCCCTCGACACTGTCGGGAACGCTTTCCCTTGCATCGGCCGTGGTGCTCGTCCGGGGCGAAATATCCAGTGCCTACATCAACGAGAATCCGTTTTCGTTCTTTGTGAATGAGACGCAATTCGCGGACATGCCACTCTTGGTCGAAACACTGTTCCACGAGGCCCTCCACGAAAAGATGGCTCGAATTCGCCTGACGTCGAATCTGCTTCATGCGACGTATGAAGATCTGGACAGTGAAGCAAATGGCGATGTCCTGGTGCCGTGGCCTGCGGCGGAGAAGCCGCGCCATTGGAGCTTTGCACGCGCGCTCGCCGCATTTCACGTGTACGTGCACACTTCCGCGTTTTATCAGCAGATACTCAGCGAACCCTCGGCAAGCGAGAGCTGCGGAATCTGCAGCAAGACGCTGACAGACCGGAGCGTCGTGCAATTCGAAAGGGCCAGGCATCTGCACGCGGCGCTTTGCGATGATCGGTGCTTGAGCTTCGCGGATCTGGACGGCACGGACTTTCTGGCCTGGACGGGAAAGGTCCTTGATCGCATCGAGCCGGAAGTCTTCGAGAATGCCAGACCAGAAAGGCGGCCATTTTCCTGGGATCTTTCGACCATCAGGCGTGCGGCTGCGTAAGCGACGGCAAGGCACTGGTCCGACCATGGTGGGCGCACTTCGGATTGTGATCGGCATAATGCTGATCGGCACGATACTGGACGAGGTCGTTGCGATCGCGTTGCTGTTCCATGTCGCGCACAAGATTGGATCCAGCCTGGCGATTGCCTGGCTCTTGCTGGCCCAGGCCCTTCCTGCAATTGCATTGGCGCCGTACGGCGGGATCGCAGTGGATCGTTTCGGCGCCAAGCGGACAATTGTCTTGGCCGCGGTCCCTCAGGCTGCACTCATGGTTCTTCTGGGAACCGCTGAAACGACTCCCTGGCTCGTGATCTTCACCGTGGGACTTTCAAGCTGTTTCGCCTTTTCCGGACCGGCCTTGTTCGCGCTCGTGCCGGTCGTCGCAAGACAGGCAAGGTTCACCGTCGAGCGAACGAACAGCATGATCGAGATCGCCAGGGGGCTTGGCTCCGTACTGGGACCTGTCGTCGGGGGCACCCTGATTGGCTACCTGGAATTCGCAACGACCCTCCAGATGGTCGCGATATGGTCACTGGCGTTGCCGGCGGCCGTCGTGATGTTCGGGCTGAACACCGAATTGTCGAGAGAAAAGGGTTCGTGGGCTTCCGCATTTCTTGGGGTGGGCAAGTCCTACAAGCCGATTCTCAGGAGGAGAGCGGTTGTCCTGATTGTCGCCACCTTTGGCGCGATCGTGTTTTCGACGACGTTCTCGGACGTGGTGTTCATCTTCTTCGCTTCCTTCGACCTCGGTGCATCCGCGTTTCTTGTTGGTATCCTGATGGCTTCCTGGGCGGCCGGATTGACGATGGGCGCGTGGTACTGTGGCAAGGGGACCGGACAACGGCCAGGCCTCCTTGGCTTGGCCTACCTCGGCGGGGCGGTGATGGGAGTTGCGCTCCTGACCAGCGGAGTGGCTGCGATTCTCCTGCGGGCCGATCTCGCCCTTGCGGCCGTGGCAGCGATCTTTCTCGTCGGCGGCATGGGCAATGGCGTACACAACGTGGCGGTTCGGAACGCCATTCATTCACTGGTGCCTGCGGGGCAGCATGGCCGGGCCTTCTCGTTCTATGTTGCGGTTTCCAGGGCTGCGTCGATTTGCGGCTACTTCGGAGGCGGCCTGGTTGGCGCCTCGAACGCCATAGTTGCCTATCTCGCGTCGGGAATTCTCGCGTGTTCAGCGGCCGGACTCGGGTGGATGGCGCAGAAGAAGGCAAGGGCATCGGAAAGCTCAATCTAGCAAACAAGGAGCAAGACCATGGAACATGATCTGCAGCAATACTTGCTGCCCGCACCGACAAGCATTCTCGATGGCGACGATGCCTCGCTTTTCTCCTACTATGAAGGGCCATTCCATGCCTTTGAGAATGCGCTTCTCGACGAGCATGGCGTCAAGGATGACGTTGCCGCCTTGCTTCAGCTTGTGAACGAAAGCGACGTGGTTGCAGAAGTGGGTGCCGGCACAGGGCGGGCAATCGGCAATGATGACCAGATATCGCAAAGGGTGACTGCCCGGTTCGCGTCTGGTCGTTTGGGCACTCGGCGATTTCAGGCCGTTCAGGCAGGATTGCCGGACTGAACGGAAGGGTGCTCGAGAGAATGCATGGCACGGAACGGGGATTCGGAACGTATGTCGGTCGTGTATCTGTCCCGGACAGGCGGTGTCCTGCGAGGACCAAGGCATGACGGACCGCGTGTATCGGTGCGACATGCGCTCGCTCCAACAACCTTGCGGCCGCGTTTGGCGGTGGAAGTCGCCGAAAGACCGGACAAGTGCAGACAGGGCAATACCTGCATCAGCTATGCGTGGTGTGTGTGTGTGAAGAAAACGCCGCAGGGCGTAGAGAATCGCGCCTCCCTCAAGCATCCGCGAGGCGCTGAAAGCCCGGTGGTCACAACGGCTTGCAGCCCGCGCGGCGTTTGAGCGCGGCACGTCCGACCCTTCCGAACTCCGAACCCGACGCAGTTACCCGGCGTGTCCTGGGTGTTCCCCATCAGGGGCGCCAGCGACGCGCTGTTCGCCGATGTCGAAGTGACGCGCGCGCCGGCGTTCCTCGCCGACTGCGCCGAACGCTGGGATACGAGGATCTCAACGACCACGACCAGCTGCGCGACGACAGCGTTCTGGCGCTGGCCGTCGGCCGCGGCGACATCACCGGCGCCGACCGGGTGCGGGACC
>VYCX01000293.1:1132-2842 GCA_009843725.1 Boseongicola sp. SB0675_bin_26 | reverse complement strand
TGGACGGGGGCCTTCAGATGAGCAAAGCCCTCGTCAGCGAGGATTGCCGCAACATGGCTCGCGACCGAACATGCATCGCGGCTTTCGTCCACCACGATGGCGCGGCCGGACTTCGAGACACTGGCGAGAATCGCCACCTTGTCGAGCGGCACCAGCGATTGCAGGTCCAGCACCTCCGCCGACACGCCAAGCTCCCTCTCCAGCCGCGCAGCTGCCTGCAATGTCATCCGAGTCATCGATCCCATGGTTATGATCGACAGGTCGCTGCCTTCACGCATTGTGCGAGCCTCGCCGAGCGGCGTGACGTAGTCGCCGCTCGGGACCTCGCCAACGTCGCCGCCCCGTCCACCGGGTTCGAGGAAGAAGGTCGGATTGTCGGATCGGATCGCTGACTTCATGAGACCCTTGGCATTGTCGGGTGTCGAGGGAACCAGCACTTCGACTCCGGCCAGGTTCATCAAGAGCGAAAAGGGCGTGTCCGAATGCTGGGCCGCAGTCGAACGTCCGCCGCCGTAACTTGCAATCACCGTTATTGGCAGGGTTGCCTGCCCTCCGCTCATCAGCCTGAGCTTCGCCATCTGGTTGGCGACGGCATCGAAGCCCGTGTAGATGAAATTCGAGAACATCATGTGAAGGATGACGCGACGGCCGCATGCCGCCGCACCTACCGAGATCCCCGTCAGCGTCTGCTCGGAGATTGGCGTGTTGCGCACCCGATCTGCACCGAAACGATCCAGAAGGCCACGTGTGTCGCCAAATATGGAGGCCTCGACGTCTTCACCGATCAAAATCGTCATCGGGTCGCGCTCCATCTCCTCGACAAGCGCCTGATTGATCGCCTGCATGAAACGCATTCGCGGCATCAGGATCCTGCCCTCATCAACCGTTCCGCCGTGCCAGGTTCCGGCATGACACCCGCTTCGGCGAATGCCACTGCTGCTTCCACGCGCGCGTCCGCCTCAACTTCCATGCCTTCACACGCGGCATTGTCCGCCGCCCCGCGGTCAACGAGCACCGCGCGGGTCCTTGCGACAGGATCCTTGGCGCGCCACGCCTCAATCTCATCATCGCTGCGATAGGGAGTGGAAAGGATCATTGCCTCGGCCGAAAAGTGCCCCGAATAGCGGTAGGTCCGTGCCTCGACGAAGGCTGGCCCGGCGCCGGAACGGCAGTGCCCCAGTGCTTCGAGCGCCGTCTTCCAGACCTCCACGACATCATTGCCGTCGATGTTCCAGACAGGGATGCCAAAAGGCCTCGCACGATCGGAGATCACGCCGGAAGTGACCGTGCCGGACGGCGAGAACTCGGAAAAGCCGTTGTTTTCACAAACGAAGAGGACTGGCAGCCTCCAAAGTGAGGAGATGTTAAGGCTCTCCATCAGCGAGCCTTGGTTGGCCGCTCCGTCGCCAAAGAAGCAGACAGCGACACGGCCCTCCCCTTCGAGCCGGTTGGCAAGAGCAGCGCCCGTGGCAATGCCCAGCCCAGCTCCCACGATCCCGTTTGCTCCCACGATCCCCTTCGAGAAATCGGCCACATGCATTGATCCGCCCATGCCGCGGCAGATGCCTTCGGCCTTGCCGTAGATCTCGGCGAACATCGCATTCACGTCTCCGCCCTTGGCGAGGTAGTGCCCATGCCCGCGATGGGTCGAGGTGATCTGGTCCCGGTCATCAAGATGCGCGCAGATGCCGACGGCTACCGCCTCCTGAC
>VYCX01000293.1:0-1122 GCA_009843725.1 Boseongicola sp. SB0675_bin_26 | reverse complement strand
ATGCACTTGCCCGGGCGTCCGCCCCTGCTTCACGTCGCGGAAAAGCTGTTCCTCCGACTTTCGAATCAAGAGCATGCACCGGTACATCTCGACCAGGACATCGTCGTCTGGCTGAACGTTGGAAGCGCTCGCAGCCATGTCATCGCCTCTCCCTGACCGCAAAGGTAGGACGGCGACGCCGGCTGCGACAATAGCCCCAGATTTACAGGAGAGGAAAGCGCGACTAATATCTTTCGCGCCGACAGGGAGCAAGGGGGAGCGCCCATGGACTTTCGCCAGCTCAAGTACTTTCACGCCGTTGCCAAGCACGAAAGCCTGACTGCGGCGAGCGAGGCGCTGAACGTGACGCAGCCCGCGATCGGCCAGCAGGTGCGGAAGCTGGAAGCGGAACTTGGCTTGAAGCTGCTGACCCGGCATTCGCGGGGCATGCGGCCAACCTCCGTCGGCAAGATTCTGTTCCAGCGCGCTGAAGACATACTTGGCGCGGTCGAAAGCACGCGACGCGAACTGTCCAGGCATCGAAACACCAGCGAGGGGACGGTCCGGATCGGCGTCACGCCGTCCCTGAGCCGAGTTCTGGTGCCGCGGCTGATGGAACTGGGCTTCGACAGGCATCCGGGCATAACGCTGCTCTTCAATCAGGGGTTTCCGGCGGACCTGGAAAGGATGTGGGAGGCCGGAAAGTGCGACTTCGCGTTCTTCGACAGGGACGTCGAAACGGACGAATCAGAAAGTCTGCCGGTCTATAATGAGCGTCTGTGCCTGATCGGGCCTCCAGGCCTCTGCGCGCCGTTGCCTGACCCTGTGCCGATTGGGGACGTGGCCGGGCTTCCCGTCGTGCTCGACGTGCGCTCGATCTGGGCCCGTGAACAGCTCGAGCGCGGGTTCAGGACGACCCGTTCAAAATGGGCCGACCTGATCGAGTGCTCCTCGATCGATATCCGACGGGAGTATCTCGTGCGCGGGCGCCGGTTCTGCGTTGCGCCCATTGCCCAGTTCAACGACGAAATCACCGCCGGGCTTGCCGCCTATCGCAACATTGACCTGCCCTGTTTCAATCGCACGGTCCACCTTGCAGGACCGCGCGTCGAGAAAATGACGGAAGCCCAGCGCAACATCCGG